>DAIOUO010000370.1:0-3474 GCA_036759485.1 Geminicoccaceae bacterium
GATCTCTTTGGGAACGCCCACGAGCATCGTCGTTCTCCCTCGCCGGCCGCCGGGGGCCGGGCGCGAAGCTAACCGCTCGGGTCGGCGGAAGCCAGCGGGACGCCCGCTTGTCGCGCGGCGGCCCGGGAGCTATGTCCTAGGAACGGCGGGCTTTCGGACCGCCGGGGAGTGGCCATGCGCGGCCTTCTCGCCTCCCTCGTCGTGATCGCTCACGGGCTCCTCGGCGCCGCGCCCGCGCGCGCCGACGCCGCGGCGATCGCCGGTCGCTGGTCGGCCGAGACCACTTCGGGGCGGGTCGAACTCCTGGTCGAGCCAGCGGGCCGTGCGGTGACGTTGCGTCTCCGGCTCGGCGGTCGGCCCCTCTTCGACGCGAGCTTCGCGCCGACCGAGCGGGCGGGCGTGTTCGAGGCCGCCGCCACCGGGCTCTTCGCCATGCTCGGCAGCCGGCGGGCGCCCGCCAACCCGCTCGAGGGCGAAGAGCTCGTCTGGGCGCGGGAGCTGCCGGCCGGTCTGGCCGTCAGCCGGCTCGCCATCGACGCGGGCAAGCCCGTGATCGAGCGGGCGCGGCTCGAGCGGGTCGGCGAGCGGATCGGGCTTCGCCTCGAGCGGCTCGAGGGCGAGCGGATGCGGATCGAGCTCGAGGCCGAACTCGCACGAGGGGCGCGCTGAGATGGACCGCCGCCGGCTCCTGCTCGCCGCGCCCGCCCTCCTTCTGGTCCGCCCGGCGGCGGCACAGGGCGGCCTCGAGCGGCTGTTCGGCACCTATGTCGGCACCGCCCGGGTCGAGGACGGCGAGGGCCGGCCGGTCGAGCAGCGCGACCTCGACCTCTCGATCGAGCCGTTCCGCCGCACGGGTTTCCGGCTGCGCAGCATCACGGTGAGCCTGGTCGACGGCCGACGCGACCTACCCGGGGTGGTGCGGCGCGAGGGCGAGAGCCTGTTCGTACCGGCCCCGAGGCGGCCCTATTTCGTCGAGTTCCGCGATCCGAACCTGTTCCGCCCGCGCGAGGAGTTCCAACCGATGGCGGGCGATCCGGTGCGCTGGGCGGTGGTCGACGGCGAAGGCCTGCACACTTATGCCTTCGTGCTCCTGGAGGACGGCCGCTTCGAGTTGCAGGAGACGCGGCGGATGCCGACGACCGATGGTCTCGAGCTGCGCTTTCTGCGCAATGTCGACGGCGAGATCGTGCGCCGGGTGATCGGGCGCGCGGTCCGGGTTCGTTGATGCCGGGGACCGTTCGCCCGAACCGTCGCGTTTTCGTCCGCAGCGGCCTCGCCACACTGGTCACGGCCGCGTTCGCCGGCCGCCCGGCGGGACAGGAGCAGCGCTTCTTCCGGATCGCGACGGGCCCGGTCGGCGGCAGCGCCTACGCGCTCGGTGGGGTGCTGGCCGAGACGATCTCGAGCCCGCCCGGCACGCCGCCTTGCGGCGAAGGCGGCAGCTGCGGGGTCCCGGGGCTCGTGGCGCTGGCCCAGTCCTCGGCCGGCTCGCTCGCCAATCTCGAACTGTTGGCGGCGGGGCGGGTCGAGAGCGCGATCGTGCATGCCGACCTGGCCGAGGCGGCCGAGCGCGGCGACCCCGAGATCGCCCGCGGCGCCCTCACCGGCCGGCTGCGCGCGCTCGCCGCCCTCTTGAGTGCGAGCGTGCATCTCCTCGTGCGCCCGGAGGTCGCGATCGCGGCACCGGGCGATCTCGCCGGCCGACGCGTGGGCTTCGAAGAGCCGGGCTCGGGCAACGGCCGGCTGGCGGGTCGGCTGCTCGAGGCCTACGGGTTGGGCCGGGGGCGGATCGAGCCGGTCTTCCTCACCCGCTCGCCGATGGTCACGGCGATGGCCACGGGCCAGGTCGACGCCCTGCTGCTCGTCGGGGCCTGGCCCTTGCCGGTGGTCGAGGAGCTGGTCCGCGATTGGGGTGCGCGGCTGCTGCCGGTCACCGGCCCGCCGGTCGACGAGCTGATCCGCGCGGTGCCCTATCTGAGCTACCAACTGGTTCCCTTCGGCGCCTATCCCGGCCAGCCGGCGGTCGAGACGGTGGGGCTGCCGCTCGTGTGGCTCACCGGCGCCGAGCTCGCCGAGGAGCTCGCCTATGCACTGGTGATGGCGCTCTGGCGAGCCGAGAACCGGCCCCGGCTGCGGGCCGGTCACCCCCAGGGGCTCGAGCTCGGGCCCGAACAGGCGGTGCAGGGCCTACCGATCGCGCTCCACCCGGGTGCCGAGCGCTGGTATCGCGAGCAGGGGCTCTGGAGTGACCGCTGAGCCCGCGGTGGTAGTCGAGGGCCTGGTCAAACGCTTCGGCCGGGTCGAGGCGGTGGCCGGGCTCGACCTCGTGGTGCCCGCCGGACACACGGTGGCGCTGCTGGGCCCGAACGGCGCCGGCAAGACGACCACGATCGCCATGCTCCTGGGGCTGCTCGAGCCGACCGCCGGCCGGATCGCCCTGCTCGGCCGGCCGATGCCGCGCGAGCGCTTCGCGGTCCTGCCGAGGATGAACTTCTCGAGCCCCTACGTGGACCTGCCCCTGCGACTGACCGTGCGGCAGAACCTCCTCGTCTACGCCGATCTCTACGGGCTCCCCGACCCCGAGGCCCGGATCGCGAGCCTCGCCCGGACGCTCGACCTCGAGGATCTGCTCGACCGGCCGACCGGGAAGCTCTCGGCCGGCCAGAAGACCCGGCTCCACCTCGCCAAGGCGCTGATCAACGATCCCGAACTCCTGCTCCTCGACGAGCCCACGGCCTCCCTCGACCCGGACAGCGCCGACCGGCTCCGCAGCCACCTGTCGGCTTGGCGCGTGCGGAAAGGGGCGACCGTGCTCCTCGCCTCGCACAACATGAGCGAGGTGGAGCGGCTGGCCGATCTCGTCCTGCTCATGAAAGCGGGCAGGCTCGTGGACCAGGGCACGCCCGGCGAACTGCTCGCCCGCTACGGACGGACGACGCTCGAGGAGGTGTTCCTCGACGTCGCCCGCGACCGCCGGGCGGCGAGTGCGGCCTGAGCCGGTGGGCTACCCGGGCCTCGCCGGTCGGCCGTTGGTGGACCGGAACAGGCGATACCGGGCCCCGAGGGAGACGGCGTCTTGGCCAAATGGATCGTGGTCGACATGGAGCCCAACACGGTGCTGGTGGTGCGTTCGACATGGGGGACGGTGACCTTCCGGGGAACCGAGAGCTTCCAGTTCGAGACGCCTCGGGAGCGGCTGTTCACGCCTTTCGCGGTGACCGCCTCGGAACTCATGCGGCTGATCCCGGCGCGGCGGCGGCGCGAAGACGAGCCCCGCGAGCCGAGCTGAGCGGTCCGGGTGGCCGCGCGGCTTCGGCTGCGCGTAGAATGGCGCGGCGTTCCAAGCGATCGGGAAGGGGATGCGCTCGTCGATCGTCGCCGCGATCGTGCTGTCGGCCGGGCTCGCGCTCTGGCTCGGCTCGCGACCGCTCCAGGAGATCCTGGGGCTCGGCGGGCCGCGGCCCGCGAGCGAAC
>DAIOUO010000371.1:0-3469 GCA_036759485.1 Geminicoccaceae bacterium
GGGCCCTGCCCCCTTCTTATACCGGCGGTATCCGTCGCCGAAGCCCTTCGCGTTCGCGAGGACCCTTCCGTCCGCCGGAGACCATGCCGCGGATCACGCTCGCCACGGTCGTGAAGCTCGTGCTCGCCTCGATCGCCGTGGGCGCGGCGATGGCGTTCCTCGACGTCCAGCCACAGGACGTCTTCCGCTGGCTCGCACAGCGGCTCGGTGCGATCGTGGCCGACATCCGCTACTACGCGACCCGGGCGCTCACTTATCTGCTCCTGGGCGCGGTCGTGGTCGTGCCGGTCTGGCTCGTCCTCTATCTCTGGCGGGCGCTCAAGGGGAAAGGCTGAGATCGCTGGCGGGCGCTCGAGGGAAGAGACCGAGCGGCCGGTGACCGCCCTTCAACCCGCGAGCACGGCGACCGGCGTCCGGCGCTCGTCGAACGCCGCCGGCGGTTGCGCCCCGGTGCGCAGCGCCGCGAGCAGGACCTCCTTGCGCTGGCGCGCCGCCGGCAGATCGAGCTCCTCGGCCGGGCCGAAGCCCCGCGCGGCCAGGCGCGGCCGGGCGAGCTCGTATTCGCCCTCGTGAGCCACGACCTTGTGCAGGCCGCGGGCGGCCGCCTCGCCGAGCGCCTCGCTGCCGGGTGCCACCGCCCCCCGGCCGGCTGGACCCGTTCGACCAGAGTCCGGTAGCGCTCGGCATAGGCGAGGTCCCGGTAGGCCTCGAGATGCGCGACCCGGCGGGCCACGAGCTCCTGGAGATTGGCCGAGAGCCACCGGCTCTCGCCCACGGTCTCCTCCGGCAGGAGACGCTTCGGGCCCGTCGGATCCCGGGCGACGAGCCGGCCGATCGCGAAGGCCCGCCCGTTCGTGGCCACGGCGGCACCGTCGAGCTCGATCGCGCGCTCGATCGCCGCGGCCGAGCGGAGCACGAGCCCGCGCTGGAAGGCTGAACCCGAGAGCAGCGTGTTGGTGGCGATCGGATCGTCCGAAAGACGGACCGCGAGCCGCCCGACCTCGGCCGCCTCGAGGGCATCTTCGCCGACCCCGCCCGCGATCCGCTCGAGCAGCGTGGCGAGCTCGGGAAGCAGGTCGGCCGTGCGCGCAGCGTCGCCGGCCAGCGCCTCGGCTGCGGCGGCGCGAACGAACTCGCCCGTGGCCGGCACTTCGGCATCCACGATCGCCCGGGTGAAACCCGTGCGCGCCCGGGAGAGCGTCTCGTCCCCGACCGTGACGATCGGATCGCATCCGAGCACGAGTTGCGCCTCGCCGGCGCCGATCCGGGTGCCGTAGAGCCGCTCCGGCCGATCGGCGATCCGCACGTGCGACCAGAGCGCCTCGTCCTTCTGGGCGAGCCCCGCCATGTCGGGCACGGTCACCCCCTTGCCGTCGAGCTGCGCCGCCATCGCCGGGACCTGACCGATGGTGACCACACCCCCGTCCTGCCGACCCCGGCGATCAGGATGTTCCAGGGCTCGTCGCGCGGCCGGCTCTCGACCCCGCTCCGCAGGCCCACCAGCGCCTCGGGCTCGTGGGAGGCGACCGCCACCTCGCTTACATCCTCGGCCAAGAGCTGACGAACGAGCGAAGGCACCGAGAGCGGCGCGTCGACCGGCTGGCCACCGGTCGTGGCGATCGCGTCGTTGTAGTGGATCTCGTAGGTGATCCGCACACCGGCCGCGACCGCGGCGCGGACCGCCCGAATCCCGGAACGGTACCAGGTGCCGTCGCCCAGATCGGCGTCGACCTGTGGCCGCTCGGTGAAGGGGGCTGGCCGATCCGGGCCAGCCCCTCGCCCCCGATCCGGCTGAAAGGACGGGTGCTTTCGCCGTAGATCCAGCTCGCCATGTAGCAGCAGCCGATCCCGGACAGTCCGAAACTGTCCTCGATCACGCGGGTACTCGTGTTGTACGGCCAGCCCGAGCGACAGTGCGGCACGCGCTTCATCGCGAGCCGAGCGCGGGCGAGGACGCTCCTCCCGCTCGAGGGACCGGACCCGGTCCTCGATCGCCTCGCCGGCGAAGAAGCGGCGGATGCGGCCGGCGATCACCTTCGCGATCGTCGCCGGGGCGAGCTTCGAGGCGACGGGCAGGAGCCGGCCGGCATGCGGTAGCGCCCACTCGCCGATCCCGTCGAACTTGCCTATCACCCGCGGCCGGACGTCTTCGCGCCAATAGTAGAGCTGCTCCTCGAGCTGGTACGCGAGGTGCTGGTGCTTTTCCTCGACCACCCGGATTTCCTCGAGCCCCTCGGCGAAGCGAGGCGTGACTTCGCTCTCGAGAGGCCATGTCATCCCTACCTCGTCCAGGCGCGGGCCGATCTCGGCGGCGACGCGGGCGTCGATGCCGAGCCGCGACCGCAGGCTGTGGATCCGGATCCGGTCGAGGTCGTCGGCGCGCGCACAAGCGAGAGCGGCGCAGGCCTCGTACCGCTGCATCCGCGGCTCCTGGACGAGCGGCGGATCCGGCCAGCGGGTCGAAAGCCCGCCCTCGGGCATCTCGAAGTCGGTCGGGATCCGCACCACCACCCGCTCGGAGTCGACGCGGACCACCGCCGTGCTCTCGACCCTGTCGGTCACGACCTCGAGACCGACCCAGAGACCGGCGAACCGGACCACGGCCCGCCCGTGCAAGCGGAGATCGACGGTCTGCCGGACGCCCGCGGGCGAGAGGACCTGGATCGTCCGCCGCGAGGGCACGGTCGGACCGGTGCGGCAGGGTCGAGGACTTGGCGGTACGGTCGTCGCCGACGACCGCGAGCACCCCGCCCCTCGGGCCCGTGCCGGCACAGTTGGCGTGCTTGAGGATGTCGAGCGAACGGTCGAGCCCCGGTCACTTGCCGTACCAGAGGGCGAAGACACCGTCCGCCTCGGCTCCCGGCACCGATCCGACCTGCCCGGTCCCCCACCCGGCGGTGGCGGCCAGATCCCCGTCGAGGCTCTGCTGGAACCGGATGTCGTGCACCTCGAGGTAGCGCCGGGCCTGCCAGAGCGCCTGGTCGAGGCCAGCGAGCGGCGAGGTGGGAAAGCCCGAGACGAAGCCGGTGGTGCGCAGGCCCTGCGCGGTCGCGCCGAGGCTGCTGCATGGGCAGGCGGACCGGGGGCCGGATGCCGCAGAGCAGGACCGGACCGCATCGGGCCGTCCAGCGGTGCTCGAGGCTGGCGGGTCGGAGGGCCGCGGCCGACCGCCGCCACCCTTCACCACCACGGGTCGAACGAACGCGCGGGCGAGATGTGCGTCGGGCGGGCCGGCGCCGGCTGGGCGCGAAGAAGGGCGACGCCCGCCTCAGCGGCCTCCGAGATTGCGCTGGACCCAGTCCAGGATCAGGGCGAGGCCGTTCTCCTCGCGCGGCGCCGGCCGCTCGCCCGGCTCCGCGGGCGCCCCGGCGAGGGCCGGTCCGCCGGGTGCGGAGGGAGAAGGCGGTAGGGCGCGCAGCACCTCCCGAGCGATCTGCGCCGGCAGCCCACCGCCCGTGACCCCCTCCAT
>DAIOUO010000372.1:0-3419 GCA_036759485.1 Geminicoccaceae bacterium
CTTCATGACGGGCTCCCAGTCGGGCGTGGTGGTGTCGGCCACCAGCACCTCGCCGTCGCGGAAGGAGGCGAGGTCGCGCGGGTCGGCGACGATCCGAGCCGGGCCGGTGGCGATCTTCGTCCCGACCGCACGGCCGCGCACCAGGACCTCGCCGGTACCGGCGAGGCGCCAGGTCTCGAGGCCACCACCGCGGCGCTGCGAGGCCACCGTCTCGGGCCGCGCCTGGACGAGGTAGAGCCGGCCGTCGAGCCCGTCGAGCGCCCATTCCATGTCCATGGGGACGGGCCTGCCGGCCCGTGCCGAATAGTGCTTCTCGATCGCGATCGCCCAGCCCGCGAGCTCGAGCACCTGCTCGTCGCTCAGGCAGAAGCGGCGGCGCTCCTCGGGCGCGGTCGGCCGGTTGACCACCGCCTCGCGGGTGCGGCCCGAGGCGTAGACCATCTTGACCTTCTTGGCACCGAGCCGGCGGCGAAGGACCGCCCGCTTGCCGCGCTCGAAGCTCGGCTTGTGGACGTACCACTCGTCGACGTCGACCGCACCCTGGACGACGTTCTCGCCGAGCCCGAAGGCGCCGGTGACGAAGACGACGTCCGGAAAGCCCGTCTCGGTGTCGATCGAGAACATCACCCCGGCGGCCGCGAGGTCGGCCCGCACCATCTTCTGCACACCGACCGAAAGGGCCACCGCGAAGTGGTCGAAGCCCTTGTCGATCCGGTAGGAGATCGCCCGGTCGGTGAACAGCGAGGCCATGCAGCGGCGGACCGCATCGAGCAGCATCGGCCCGCCGCGCACGTTGAGGTAGGTGTCGTGCTGGCCCGCGAAACTCGCGGTCGGCAGATCCTCGGCGGTGGCGGAGGAGCGGACCGCGAGCGAGAGCTCGGGCCCGTACTGCGCGACGAGCCGCTCGTGGGCTTCCAGGATCTCGGCCTCGATCTCGGCGGGCAACCCGGCGCCGTAGACGAGCTCGCGACAGCGCGCACCGGCGCGGGCGAGGGCCGCGGTGTCGGACTTGTCGAGACCTTCGAGCGCGGCGCGCAGCTCGGGTTCGATCCGGGCGCGCTCGACCACCGCCCGGAACGCCTCGGCGGTGACGGCGAAGCCGTCCGGGATGCGTACACCCAGAGGCCGAAGTTCGCGGACGAGCTCACCGAGCGAGGCGTTCTTGCCGCCCACGAGCGACACGTCGGCCATCCCGAGATCGGCGAACCACCGGATCCAGCGTGCGCCGGCCACCGTCCTCTCCTCTCCCTGCGGCCCCTGCGGGCCCCTGCGACGCCGATTCCCGGGCACCCGCTCGCGACCGTCACACGGCGAGCGAAGCGGCGCTCCGGGCGCCCACATGCTCGAGCAGCTCCTCGAAGCGCGCGAGGATCCGTTCGGCTCCGGCCGCCTCGAGCTCGCGGGTCGGATGGTTGCCCCAGGCTACCCCGATCGGCGCCACGCCCGCGGCCCTGGCCATCAGAATGTCGAAGGTCGTGTCGCCCACCATGAGCGCGTGCTCGGGCCGGCAGCCGGTCTCGGCGAGGGCTGCCTCGATCATCGCCGGATGCGGCTTGGAGGGGTGCCGATCGGAAGTCTGGAGGGTCGCGAAGCGGCCCTCGAGGCCGTGCCGCTCGAGCACCGCGCGCAGCCCGCGCATCGCCTTGCCGGTCGCCACGCCCAAAAGCCAGCCCTCGGCCGCGAGCACCTCCAGCACTTCCCGCGCGCCCGGGAACAGGGGCTCCTCGAAGTCGGGCCGGGCGCGGGCGGCGAAGAAAGCCTCCTTGTAGCGCTCGGCGAGCCGCTCGGCGCGGATCGGGTCGGGCTCGCCCAGGAGCTCGGCCGTGGCGAGCGGGAGGGTGAGGCCGACGATCCGCCGGACCGCCTCGGGCGTGGGCTCGGGCAGGCCCTCCGCGGCGAACGCCGCCTGCATGCAGGCCACGATCGTCGCCTGGCTGTCGACGAGCGTGCCGTCGACGTCGAAGATGGCGAGGCGCAGCGTCATGCGGGGCGGTCCGTCCGGTTCCGCCTCCGAGATCGGCGCGCGTGTCGGCGGCGACAAGGGGAGTGCGCGCGCATGGGGCGTCACCACACCGTGCCCTTCGGGCCCGAGACCATGGTCATGGGCTATTTCGACGCGGCCCTGCCGCCGGTCCTCGAGGTCGATTCGGGCGACACGGTGACGCTCGCCGCCTGGCACGCGGGCGGGCCCGCCCGGCTGCCGCCCGATCCGGCACGGATCGACCCGGCGCACCGCGCCTGCCTCGAGGCCATCCCGCCGGGCCCCGCGACGCATCTGATCACGGGGCCGATCGCGGTTCGCGGTGCGGAGCCCGGGGACGTGCTGCAGATCGACATCCTCGCGGTCGAGCCGATCTCCGATTGGGGCTTCGTGCTCGTGGCACCTCTTCTGGGCACGCTGCCCGAGCAGGACGAGTATGCGATCCTCCACCCGAGGATCGACCGGACGCGGGGGGTGTGCGTCCTGCCCTGGGGGACCGAGATCCCCTTGCGGCCGTTCTTCGGGGTGATGGCGACCCAGCCGCCGCGCCATTGGGGCCGGGTGCCCTCCCCACCACCGCGGATCTTCGGCGGCAACATGGACAACAAGGAGCTGGTCGCCGGCACCACGCTCTATCTGCCGGTCTTCGTGCCCGGTGCGGGCTTCTGCGCCGGAGACGGGCACGGCGTGCAGGGTGACGGCGAGGTCTCGATCACCGCCCTCGAGACGGCACTCTCGGGCACCTTCCGGCTCACCGTGCGGAAGGACCTCGACTATCGCCGACCCTTCGCCGAGAGCCCGACGCATCTGATCGCCATCGGCCTCGACGAGGATCTGGACGATGCCGCGGTCCAGGCCACGCGCGAGATGGTCGAGCATCTCTGCCGGCGTACCACGCTCTCGCGCAACGAGGCCTACATGCTCTGCTCGCTCGTGGGCGATCTGCGGGTCACGCAGACGGTGGACGGGGTGAAGGGCTGCCACATGATGCTCGCCAAGGAGCATCTGCGGCCGGTGCTGCGCGCGGGGGCCGGCTAGTCGGCCTCGGCCCAATCGGCGAGGGTGGCACCGGGGAGCTCGGGCCGGCCGAGACCGAGCCAGGCGAGTGCCGCGCGGAAGGCCGCGGGCGGCTCGGCCGTGATCCGCAGGGGTCGGCCCTTCGCGCTCGGCAGCTCGAGCTCGCGGGCGTGCAGCATGAGGCCCTCGGGCGCACCCTTGGGATGTGCCGCCCGGCCACCGTACTTGCCGTCGCCCAGGATCGGTGCCCCGATCGCCGCACAATGGGCGCGGAGCTGATGGGTCCTCCCGGTCAGCGGCTGGAGGGCCACCCAGGCCGCCACCTTGCCGGCCCGCGCGAGCACCTTGAAGGCGGTGCGGGCCGGCCGACCCCGCTCCTCCCCCGCCTCCTCCGCGTCCCGGGCTGCGGGCTGCACCCGCT
>DAIOUO010000373.1:0-3413 GCA_036759485.1 Geminicoccaceae bacterium
CCCGGGCGGGCTTCACCGTTGTCGCCCGGACGCACGCCCTGCTCCTCGAGGGCGAGCACGCAGAGCATCGCCGTGAAGCCGGCGGTGCCGATCGCCATCGCCCGGCGCGGCGTGAGGCCTTCGGGCAGACGTTGCAGCCAGTCGGCCTTGAGGCGGGCGAGCCGCGCGAGGCCACCCCAATGCCGCTCGCCCACGCCCCAGCCGGTGCTGAAGACGAGCTCGCCCGGGCGAAAGCGCGGGTCGCTCGAGGCGACCACCCGGCCGGCCAGGTCGATGCCCGGGACGAAGGGGAAGGAGCGGACGATCTTGCCGGCACCGGTGATCGCGAGCGCGTCCTTGTAGTTGAGGGTCGAGCAGAGGACCTCGAGCAGCACCTCGCCCTCGGGCAGGGCGTCGACCGGAAGGGTCTCGAGGCGGGCGACCGTCCGGCCGTCCTCCTGGTGCAGCACGAGGGCCTCGAAGCGCTTCGCCATGTCCTCGTCCTCCATCCCGCGACGGCTCGCTTCTGGCCGTGCGGGCTGCGGCTGTCGAGGTGCCGTGGCGCCGCGGCCGGGCTCGAGGGCGAGGCTGCACAAGGGCCTCGCGCTCGGCTAGAGGAGAGCGCGGCCCGCGGTCGGCCTTTGGACCCCTTCACCCGAGGACGAGGAGCACGGCAGATGGAGCGCTCGCTCGAGCGGCTGATCTTCGCGAGCCGATGGCTCATGGCCCCCTTCTACGTGGGACTCGTGCTCGCGCTCGCCATGCTGGTCGTGAAGTTCGTGCAGGAGCTCCTGCACTATCTGCCGGGCGTGCTCTCGATGAAGGAGAGCGATCTCGTGCTCGCCGTCTTGGCGTTGGTCGATCTGACGCTGGCCGGCTCGCTCGTGCTTATGGTGATCTTCTCGGGCTACGAGAACTTCGTCTCGAAGATCGACACGGCCGACCATGCCGAGCGGCCGAAATGGATGGGCACACTCGACTTCTCCGGCCTCAAGCTCAAGCTCGTGGCCTCGATCGTGGCGATCTCGGCGATCTATCTCCTCAAATCGTTCATGAACGTCGGCGCCACGAACAAGGAAGACCTGTTCTGGCTGGTCGTGGTCCACATGGCCTTCGTCGTCTCGGGCGTGCTCTTGGCGCTCATGGACTGGATTTCCGAGAAGGCCAAGAACGCGCACGGCTGAGGCCGCGGCGGCCGGCTGGGCCGCCGCGGTGGTCGAATCAGTTGGCCGGACCCAGCGGCAGGGAGAAGATCAGGCCGTGGAGCAGACCGACCGCCGTCGGCGCCGGCTCGGGCAAGATCCCCACGAGTTCGGCCAGCACACCGTGCGCCTGCCAGAAGGCGCCACCGGCTACGCTGCCGAACCCGGCCGCGACCCGGTCGAGCTGTTGAGCGTCGAGGACGACGGGCCCGGTCGCGGGAGGCGGCGGCTCGGCCGCCTGTGCCCCGGCCGCGAGTGAACCGACGACCAGGGCCGCTGCAATCATCGCTTTGCGCATCGCGCGTTCCCTCCTGTCACCTGGCGGGCACGCCCGGGCCTCCGGGCCCCGGGAGAGCCCGTGTGAGGAAACTAACCGAGACCACCGAGCGGGCAATCTGTCGGAAGGATGATACCGCGCAGGGTGTAGCATGGGCGGGCCGAGCCGGGCCCTTTGCAGTGCGAGCCGCGGCCGGCTAGGAGGGCGGCGAGGCCGGGCGAACGGGGGAGGTTCGAGCGATGCGCGGATGGCTCGCGACGGTGGCCGGTGGGGCGTTGCTGCTCGTAACGGGGGCCGCCTCGGCCGAGACCTTGCGCCTGATGACCGGGCCGCAGGGCGGGGTGTGGGTGCCGCTCGGCGGAGCCTTGAAGGGCATCTGGGAGAAGGCCCTGCCCGGCGTCACCGTGCAGACCCTGCCGGGTGCCGGGATCGCGAACGTGCGCGGGGTCGACGAGGGCAAGGCGGAGATCGGCTTCGGCAACACGATCTCGACCGTCGACGGCTACAACGGTGTGGCGCCGTTCCCGAAGAAGACCGAGAACGTCTGCAACCTCGCGACCCTCTATCCACAATATTTCCAGATCGTGGTGCTCGCGGATGCCGGCATCCGCTCGGTCGCCGATCTCAAGGGCAGGAGCCTCGCTGCCCAGACCCGCGGCAACACGGCGGAGATCGTCACGCAGCACGTACTGCAGGTGTTCGGTCTCTCTTACAACGATCTCAAGGTCAACTTCATGGCGTCCTACAACGACGCGGTGTCCCTCTTGAAGGACGGCCACGCTCAGGCCTTCACGCTGGGGACGACCATTCCCTCCGGTGCGGTGATGGATCTCGCCTCGGCGCGCGACATCGAGCTCCTGCCGCTCGACGACGCGAAGATCGCGGCGCTGCGCGAGATCAACCCGGGCTACGCCGCGGTCACCATCCCGGCCGGCACCTATCCCAAGCAGGGCAAGGACGTGCAGGCGGTCGGCTACGCCACCCACCTCTTCGTCTCCTGCAAGCTGCCCGAAGCACAGGTCACGAAGATGCTGGACGCCCTGATCGCCAACATGGCCGACCTGGTGGCGGTCAACAAGGCGATCCAGGGGCTCACGCCCAAGGCCATGGCGCAGGACATCGGCGTACCGTTCCATCCGGGCGCGGTCGCCTTCTACAAGGCGCAGGGTGCGCTCTGAGCCGGCCGGCGGGGAGGCCGTCGGCTCGGTCCCCCGCCTGGCCCGACCCCTCGCCGCGGCGGTCTCGACGATCGCCGTCGTCATGGCACTCTGGCATCTCTGGGTGGTCGCCGCCGGGCCGCCCGAGGCCCTGATCTTCCGCGCGGTGCACCTCCTCTTCGCGATGGTGCTGGTCTTTCTCCTCTACCCGGCGCGCTCGGAGCGCGGGGTCGGGCCGGTCGATCTGGTCCTGCTGCTCGCGGCCGCGGCGACGCTGCTCTACCCGCTCGCCAACTACGGCTATCTCGTCAACCGGATCCCCTACATCGACGACCCCACGACGGCCGACCTCGTCGCCGGCACGGTGCTCGTGCTCCTCGTGCTCGAGGCCACGCGGCGCTGCATCGGCTGGGCTCTGCCGCTGACCGCCGCGGGATTCCTCGTTTGGGCGCTCCTGTTCACAACGGTCCAACCGGCGACGCTGCTCGACCAGCTCTACCTCACGACCGAAGGGATCTTCGGCTCGACGCTCGGTGTGTCCGCCGCCTACGTCATCGTCTTCGTGCTGCTCGGCAGCTTCATGGAGCGCAGCGGCACGGGGCGGCTGTTCATGGATCTGGCGCTCGCGGTGGCGGGGCGCAGCGCGGGCGGCCCCGGCAAGGTCTCGGTCGTGAGCTCGAGCCTGTTCGGCACGATCTCCGGCAGCGCCGTCGCCAACGTCATGGTCGACGGGCCGATCACCATCCCGCTCATGAAGCGCAGCGGCTTCCGACCGGCCTTCGCCGCGGCGGTCGAGGC
>DAIOUO010000374.1:0-3398 GCA_036759485.1 Geminicoccaceae bacterium
GAGCGTGGCCGTGGTCGAAGCCGGGGGCGGGGGGCAGGCCGAGGAGCCGCGGCCGGGGCCGCGCAACGGGCTCACCGACGTGGCGGGCCTTCGGGTCGGCAACGCTGCCGACCGGCGGGTGCGAACCGGCGTCACGGTGGTGATCCCGGACGTGCCGGTCCTGGCGGCGGTCGACCTGCGCGGCGGTGCCCCGGGGACGATCAACACCGACGCGCTCGCCCCGGGTGGGCTGATCGACACGCTGCACGCGGTGGTGCTCTCGGGCGGCTCGGCCTTCGGGCTCGCGGCGGCGACCGCGCTCGTGGAGCCCTTGGCGCGCGACGGCCGCGGCTTTCGCGACTGGGGGCCCACCGTACCGCTCGTGGCGGGCGCTATCCTCTTCGATCTCCTCAACGGCGGCGACAAGACGACGGTCGGTCCGGCGCTCTACGGCCGGCTCGGGCTCGAGGCCTATGCGGCGGCAGGGCTCGAGGTGCCGCTCGGCAAGGTCGGGGCGGGCACCGGGGCGATCGCCGGGCCGCTCGAGGGCGGGCTCGGTACCGCCTCGGTGGTCGACCCCGCGACCGGGGTCACGATCGGCGCGCTCGTCGCCGTCAATTCCCTGGGCGGGACCACCTTTCCCGGGGAGCCGGCTTTCCTCGCGGGCCACGTCGCCTTCGCGGGCGAGCTCGAGGCGGTGCCGCCGCCGGGCCTGCCTTCGGGCGCGCGCTTCGAGAGCAAGCGCGGGCTGGGCCAGGCGCGGCCCGGGCCGAGCACGACGATCGGGGTCGTGGCGACCGACGCCGCCCTCGACCGCGACGGTCTGCGCCGGCTCGCGATGCAGGCGCAAGCCGGGCTCGCCCAGGCGATCAGGCCGGTCCACACGCTGTTCGACGGCGACGTGCTGTTCGCTCTCGCGACCGGTGCGGTGCGGCCGCCGGCGCGGCCCGATCTTTCGATCCGGCTCGGCACGCTCGCGGCCGACTGCGTCGCCCGGGCGGTGATGCGTGGGGTGCGAGCGGCGGAGCGGCTCGGCGAGATCCCCTCTTGGCGCGACCGGCTTTCGGAAAGGGCACCATGACGGCACCGTTGGCGCTCTGGCACAGCACGGCCGGCAACGAGGCACGGTTCGCGGCCCTGATCGAGGCGCTCGCACCCGGGATCCCCGTTCGGCACCGGACCCGGCCGGAGTTGCTCGCGGCGGCGCAGCCCGAGCTCACGCCGGAGGTTCGCCGCCGGGTGGCCATCGACATCCTCGAGCTCGTCGATCAGGGGGCCGGGGCCGTGCTCTGTACCTGCTCGACACTCGGTCCAGGGGCGGAAAGTGCGGCCGAGCTGACCTCCGTGCCGGTGCTGCGGGTCGATCGGCCGATGATCGAGGCGGCGCTCGATCGCGGCCCGCGGATCACCGTGGCAGCGGCGCTCGCGAGCACGCTCGGGCCGACCGGCGACCTTCTGAGGCGGGTCGCCCGCGAGCGTGGCGTCGTGCCCGAGATCCGCGAGATCGTCTGCGAGGGCGCCTGGACCTACCAGGAGCGGGGCGACGCCCAGGGCTACAGCCGGGCGATCGCCGCCGCGATCCGCCGAGCGCTCGGACCGACCGACGCCGTGGTGCTGGCGCAGGCATCGATGGCCGGTGCGGTGGAGCTCCTCGCCGATCTCGGTGTGCCGGTGCTGGCGAGCCCGCCGCTCGGGGTGGCGGCCGCGGTGGCGGCGTGGCGCCGGGCGGTGGCCGGCGGTGGCGCCTGACCTTCAGCGGCCGAAGGGGCCGGCGAAGATGAACCAGGCGCCGAGTGCTATGAAGGCGAAGCCGATCGCGTAGTTGAGCGTGAACGGCTCTTTCAGGAACCAGACCGAGAAGACCGCGAAGATCGAGAGGGTGACGACCTCTTGGATCGTCTTGAGCTGGGCGGCCGAGTAGACCGAGTGGCCGATCCGGTTGGCCGGTACGGCGAGCCAATACTCGACATAAGCGATGAGCCAACTCACGGTCACCGCCTGCCAGAGCGCCACCGACTTGAAGCGGAGATGGCCGTACCAGGCGATGGTCATGAAGACGTTGGACAATAGGAGGAAGAGGATCGGCGCGATCCAGGGCGCGAGCGGACTCGCGCGCTCGAGGGCAGCCAGCATGCTCGCAGGTCCGAAAGTTCAGCCGACCTCGTCGAAATGGGTTCGCGCCGCTCGCGGAAAAAGGGTCAGCGGATCGCCTCGAGGATGCTCACATAGGAGGCCACGCAGGCCCCGCCCATGTTGTAGACCCCGGCGATCTCCGCCCCCTCGACCTGCATGCCGCCGGCCTCGCCGCGTACCTGCATGGCCGTGAGCACGTGCATCGACACGCCGGTGGCGCCGATCGGGTGGCCCTTGGCCTTGAGCCCGCCCGAGGGGTTGACGGGCAGCTTGCCGTCCTTGCGGGTCCAGCCCTCGAGGATGGCCTCGGCCCCACGACCGCGCGGAGCGAGCCCCATCGCCTCGTACTCGATGAGCTCGGCGATCGTGAAGCAGTCGTGGGTCTCGACCAGGTCGAGATCGTCGAGGCTCAACCTCGCCCGCTCGAGCGCTCGCTTCCAAGCCTGCTCGCACCCCTCGAACAGGAGAATGTCGCGCCGGCTCATCGGCAGGAAGTCGGAAACCTGAGCGAAGCCGCGGAACGCCACCGCCTTCTTCATCGAAAGGGCGGTCTCGACATCGGCCAGAACGAGCGCAGCGGCACCGTCGGAGACCAGCGAGCAGTCGGTCCGCTTCAAGGGGCCGGCCACGATCGGGTTCTTGTCCGAGACGTTCCGGCAGAAGTCGAAGCCCAGATCCTTGCGCATCTGCGCCCAGGGATTGGCGCAGCCGTTCGCGTGGTTCTTGGCGGCGATCAGGGCGAGCGCGTCGGACTGGTCCCCGTAGCGCTGGAAGTAACGCTGAGCGATCTGGCCGAAGACGCCGGCGAAGCCACCCTCGATCCCGCGCTCTTCCTCGAGGTAGCTGGCGCGCAGCAGCGTGCGGGCGATGCCGGCATTGTCGAGTTCGGTCATCTTCTCGACGCCGACCACGAGGACGATGCGCGCCTCTTTGGCGAGAATCGAGCGCAGGCCGGCATGGACGGCGGCCGAGCCCGTGGCGCAGGCGTTCTCCACCCGGGTGGCGCGCTTGAAGCGCAGCGCCGGGTCGGTCTGGAGGACGAGCGAGGCGGTGAAGTCCTGCTCGACGAAGCCGCCGTTGAAGTGGCCGAGCCAGATCTCGTCGACCGCCGACGCTTCGAGCCCGGCATCGGCGAGCGCACCCCGGGCCGCCTCGACGACCAGGCTCTCGACGCTGCGGCCCTCGTGCTTGCCGAAGGGCAGATGGTGCCAACCGACGATGCAGGCGGTCATGGGTCCTCGCGCGGGCCGACGTTGCGAGGCGCAATCTAGTCGGCGCCCGTCTCC
>DAIOUO010000375.1:0-3393 GCA_036759485.1 Geminicoccaceae bacterium
AGACGGTGCGGAAGGCGACCGGCTTTTCGATCGGCGGGGTGGCGCCGGTCGGCTTGCCCGACCGGCTGGCCTGCGCGATCGATTCGAGCCTCGGCCGGTTCGACAGGATCTGGGCGGCCGCGGGTCACCCGCATGCGGTGTTCGAGAGCCGGCTCGACGAGCTCGTGCGGCTCACGGGCGGGGTGGTCGCGGCGATCGCCCGAGACTCCGAGGGTGCGGCTGGACCTTCGCCACACGCGGGCTAGAGTGCCGCCCGCCAAGCCATCGAGGGGAGGCCCCACCCGTGCCGCACGATCGCCGGCTCGCCGCGCTCGTCGCCGCCCTTCTGTTGCTCGCCGCGGTTCCCGCCCGGGCGGCCGAGACGGTCAAGATCGCGGCCCTCACTCTCGTTTCCTCCGCACCGCTCTTCATCGCCCAGGAGCGCGGCTATTACCGCGAGGAGGGGCTCGATGCCGAGCTCGTCTTCTTCCGCGCGGCTCAGCCCGTCGCCGTCGCCGTGGCCTCCGGCGACGCCGATTTCGGCGTGACCGCGTTCACGGCCGGCTTCTTCAATTTGGCGGGGCAGGGAGCGCTCAAGGTGATCGGCGCCCAGAGCCGCGAGGAACCGGGCTTCGATTTCTCGGCTTACCTCGCGAGCAACACCGCGTTCGCAGCCGGCCTCGATTCGCCGGAGAAACTCGCGGGCCGCAGCCTCGCCATCACTCAGCACGGCTCGAGCTTCCACATCATGGCGGGACTCCTGGCCCGCAAGCTCGGCTTCCCGCTCGAATCGATCCGGCTCGTGCCGCTCGAGACTCTCCCCAACATGCAGGCCGCGCTCAAGTCGGGCCAGGTGGACGCGGCGATCCTGCCCGGCCACATCGCCACGGCTCTCGACAAGGCGGGGGAGGCGAAGCTGATCGGTTGGGTGCACCAGTGGACGCCCTATGCGCTCGGCGGGCTCTTCACCTCGACACGCAACGTCGAGCGGCGGCGCCCGGTGGTCGAGGCCTTCCTGCGCGCCTACCAGAAGGGCGCGCGCGACTATCACGCGGTCATGAACCGGCGCGACGCCCAGGGCCGGCGGGTCTTCGAGGCGGATGCGGAGCCGGTGATCGCCATCATCGCCAAATACACCCAAGCGACCCCCGAGGCGATCAGAGCGGGCGCACCCTACGTCGATCCGCTGGGACGGCTCGACGTCGGCAACGTCTTCGAGCAGGTGGCGCTCCTCAAGCAGGCGAAGCTCGTCGACCCCTCGGTCGATCCCGCCCGCTTCGTCGACACGAGCTTCGTGGCCGGGCATTTCAACCTGCCGCGCTGAGCCGTGCGCCTTCGGGCGGAAGGGCTCGCCCACGCCTGGGAGGGGCTCGAAGCCCTCGGCCCGCTCGATCTCGTGGTCGAGCCGGGCGAGCGGCTCGCGGTGATCGGCCCTTCGGGCTGCGGCAAGTCGACCCTGCTGGCACTGCTGGGCGGGCTCCTGCGGCCGAGCCGTGGGCGCGTCCTGCTCGAAGGCGAGCCGCCGCCGGGGTCGCTCGTGCCGGTCGCCTACGTCTTCCAGGATTTCGCGCTCCTGCCCTGGCGCACGGTCGAGGCCAATGTCGCCCTGCCGCTCGAGGATCGGCTGGGTGCCGCCGAGCGGCGCGAGCGGGTGCGGGCGGCACTCGCGCGCACCCGGCTCTCGGACTTCGCTCGGGCCCATCCGCGCCAGCTCTCGGGTGGGATGCGGCAGCGGGTCGGGATCGCCCGGGCCCTCGTGGTCGAGCCGGGCGTGCTCCTGCTCGACGAGCCGCTCTCCGCCCTCGATGCCCAGACCCGCGAGCTCCTGCTCGAGGAAGTCCTGACCCTCACCCGGGGTGCGACCCTCGTCTGGGTCACCCATCATCTCGAGGAGGCGGTGCGGGTCGCCGACCGGGTGGTGCTGCTCACGGCCCGACCCGGCCGGATCCGCACCGTGCTCGAGGTGCCGATCCCCGAGGCCGAGCGGTCCCGGCCCGCGGCCCTCGCCGAGCTCGCCCGGCTGCGGCTCCGGCTGTGGGAGCTCCTGCGGGAGGATGCGCGGCGGGCCGAGGCGGCGCTCCTGGTGGCCGGCGATGGCGCCGCGTGAGGTCCCGTTCCGCGGCGGCGGCTTCGCCCCGCGGCGCACCCCGCGGGCGGGGGCCACGGCCTTCCTCGTGCTGCTCGCCGCCTGGGAGGGGGCCTGTCGGGCCGGCCTCGTCTCGCCCTTCACGCTCCCGGCACCGAGCCGGGTGCTGCTGGCGCTCGTCGAGATGGCCGGCTCCGGCGAGCTCTTCTCGCACCTTCGGGCGAGCCTCGGCCGGCTCGCCCTCGGTTGGTCGCTCGGTGCATCGCTCGGGGTGGCGGCGGGCCTCGCGATCGGTGTTTCGAGCCTCGCCCGCTCGATCGGCCTGCCGCTCGTCTCGGCGCTGTTCCCGGTGCCCAAGATCGCGCTTCTGCCGCTCCTCATCCTCTGGCTCGGGATCGGCGAGGCCTCGAAGGTGGCGACCATCGCGCTCGGCACCTTCTTCCCGACCGCGATCGCGACGGCTTCGGGCGTCGATCAGATCCCGAAGAGCCTCGTGCGGATGGCGCAGTCCTTCGACCTCGGACCGCGGGCGATCCTCGCCAAGGTGATCCTGCCCGGGGCGTCGCCGGGCGTGCTGGCCGGCTGCCGGATTTCGGCCTCGATCGCCCTCGTTCTGCTCACCGCCGCCGAGATGATCGGTGCCGAGCACGGCATCGGCGCGCTGGTCCTCCAGGCGGGCCATCTCATGCGCAGCGACCGGCTGCTCGCCGGGGTGGTGCTCCTGTCGGTGCTGGGGCTCGCGATCGGGGGCACGATCGGCGCGCTCGAACGGCGCCTCCTCGCTTGGCGCTGAGCGACCGGCTCGGCCGTCGGGCGCGCTCGACGCCGAGCGACGGGATCAACCCCCGGGGCCGCGGCCGGCCGGGCGGGAGGCGAGCTGGACCCCGCCGCTGCCGGCGAGATGCGGGCGCGGGTCGATCGGTGTGGCGCCGCTTCGGAGCTGGAAGTGGAGCTGGGCGGTCTTGACGTCGCCCGTGTCGCCCACCCGTCCGACGGTCTGGCCGCGCTCCACGCGGTCGCCCACCTGCACCAGCACCTGGTCGAGATGGCCGTAGGCGGTGGTGAAACCTTCGGCGTGGCGGATCAGGAGGAGCCGGCCGAAGCCCGGGATCGATTCGCCGGCATAGACCACGATGCCGTTCTCGGCCGCTCGCACGGGCGTGCCGCGCGGGGCGGCGAGGTTGATGCCGTCGTTGCGGCGGCCGTCGCCCTTGTCGCCGAAGCCGCTCAAGAGGCGCCCGGTGACCGGCGGGAGGAAGCCCTCGCCCGAGAGCGGCGGCGGGGCCACCTCCTGGGCCCGGCGCAGACTCTCGGGATCGGGCTCCGGC
>DAIOUO010000376.1:0-3380 GCA_036759485.1 Geminicoccaceae bacterium
AGGCGGCCGCGGACGACGCCGCGATCGCCTCCCGACAGGCACCGTCGAGCGCGCTCGTGCGGGCGCGCGCCGCCGAACTCGCCTTCATGCGCGGCGAGCTGCGCGCCGCCCGGCGCGAGGCGGAGGCGGCGCTGGCACTCGCCGACACGGCCCTCGGCCGGATCGCCCGTGGCTTCGTGGCGCTCGCCGCCAGCCGGCCACGCGACGCCGAGGCCGATTTCGAGGCCGCCCGCGCGCTCGATCCCGGCAATCCCGCCGCCCATCTCGGCCTCGCGCTCGCGCGGATCCGCCAGGGCCGGCTCGACGAAGGTCGGGCCGCGCTCGAGACCGCCGCCGCCCTCGATCCCACGGGAGCGCTGCCGCGCAGCTATCTGGGCCGTGCGCTCGCCCTCGACGGCCGGCCCGAGAAGGCCCGCGAGCAGCTCGCCCTAGCCAAGGGTCTCGATCCCGACGATCCCACACCCTGGCTCGCCTCCGCGCTCCTCGAGCTCGAGGCCGACCGGCCGGCCGTGGCGCTCGCCGAGCTCGACCGGGCGATCGCCCGCAACCGCGGCCGCGCTCCGTTCCGCTCGCGCACCCTGCTCGAGCAGGACCGCGCCAGCCAGGGCGCCGCGCTCGCCCGCATCTACCGCGAGCTGGGCCTCGACACGCCGGCCCGGCTGCAGGCCCAGGACTCGCTCGCCCGCGACCCCGGCAACGCCGCCGCCCACCGCTTCCTCGCCGATCTCTTCGCCGACCGCCAGCGCTACCAGATCTCGCGCACGAGCGAGCAGCTCCAGGCGCAGCTCGCGGGCCCCCTCGAGGCCGAGCCGGTCTCGCCCCGGCTGGGTTACGGCGACCTCTCGATCGCTCCCGGGGCGGCCGCCCTCTTTCCCGGCTTCGGCGAATACGGCTTCGCCTTCGAGCGCGAGCGGCTGACGGCGCTCGGTACCGGCCTCGTCGGTACCTCCGAGACCGTGGCGGGCGAGGGCCTCGTGGGCGCGCTCTACGACCGCGCCGCCTTGAGCGCCGGTTGGCTGTCGAGCCGGACCGACGGCTTCCGCGACGACGCCCGGATCGACAACGACCTCTTCAACCTGGTCGGTCGCTTCCAGGTCGACGAGACGCTCCAGCTCCAGCTCGAGGGCCGCCGTCGCGAGACCGAACGCGGCGACATCGCTCAGCGCTTCGATCCGGACCTCTTCCTGCGCAACCAGGACAATCGGCTGCGGCAGGACCTGGCGCGGCTGGGTGCCGCCTGGCGGCCGCGGCCCGAGACCATGGCCCTGGGCTCGCTCATGCTCACCGACCAGCGCGAGGAGAACAGCCGCGCCGGGCCCAACACGACCCAGGAGAGTCGGGGCTATCTGGGCGAGCTGCAGCTCCAGGAACGGCTCGGCCCGGTCCGGCTCGTGGCCGGCGCGGGCCTCACCTCGATCGACGTCGACGACGAATTCTTCGGGCCGCCCCGAACGTTCGAACGCGAGGCCAGGAACGCCTATCTCTACGGCACGGGCGAGCCGGGAGCGGCGCTGCGCGCGACGCTCGGCCTGTCGCTCGATTCCTACCGCAACCGCCAGCACGACATCGACGCGGTCGACCCCAAGATCGGCCTCGAATGGCGGCCGAGCGAGACGCTCGCGCTGCGCGCCGCCGCGGCGCGGACGGTCAAGCGGCCGCTTCTGGTCGACCAGACCCTCGAACCCACCCAGGTCGCGGGCTTCACCCAGCTCTTCGACGACGTCAACGGGACCGAGGCCTGGCTCTGGGGCCTCGGCGCCGACGTCAGGCTCGGCGACGGCCTGCACGCGGGCCTGCAATTCACCTGGCGGACGCTCACCGTGCCGACCTTCTTGGGCGACGGCCCGATCTTCGACGACCAGGACGAGATCCGCCTCGAAGGCTACCTCGCTTGGCAGGCCCTGCCCGAGCTCGGCCTCTCGTTCGAGCCGTCGCTCGAGCGGTTCGACGTGGCGAGCGGCGACAGCGCCCGCTTCCCCGGCCGCGCCGACACGCTCGTCCTGCCGCTCCGGCTGCGCTGGCTCGCCGCTTCCGGGCTGTTCGCCGAGGCCCGGTTGAGCCTCGTGCACCAGGCGGTTCGGGACTATCTCCCGGCCGACGTCGAGGACGGCGATTCGACCTTCGCCACCCTCGACGCCGCGTTCGGCTGGCGACTTCCAGGGCGGCGCGGCAGCGTCGCGCTGGTCGCCACCAACATCCTCGACAAAGAGTTCAAATATCTCGACGACAATTACCGCACCAACGAGATCCGTCTGGGCTCCTTCGTCCCGGAGGCGACCGTGCTGTTGCGGGGAACGATCCGCTTCTAGAACCATCCTTGGGACGTATCCGCCCGGAGAAAAGCCCGTGCCTCGCTCCGCTCCGCGCCACGCACTCGCCGCTCTCGCCTTGGCCGTCGCGCTGTCGGTCCCGGCCGCCCGCGCGGCCGAGGGGGATCCGCCCGCGATCGATCCGATCGCGACCGACGAGGCCGCCGCCCAGGCCGCCCGCGGCGCCCGGCTGCTCGTGACGGTCGGCCCGGCGGGAGAGCTTCGGGCGAGCGTCCGCGGAACCTCCACGGGCACCGTCGAGCCGCCGATCAAGGCCGACGATCCGGCGGTCCGGGCGGTGCTGACGATGCTCGGCCTCGATCGGCCGGCTCGATTCGCGATCGTGGGCGTGCAGAACCCGCAATGCATCCGGATCTGCGAGCTGATCGGCGGCGATTACGTCTGCCGCAAGGTCTGCAACTGAGCCGATGCCGGTCGCGTCGACGCCGCGAGAGGAGACACACCGTGCCGTCCTTCCTGCCCCGCCCGCTGAGGATCCCCGGCCCGCTGCTTCTCCTCCTGCCGCTCCTCGCCGCGACACCGACCGGCGAGGCGGTGAGCGCCGCCGCCTGTGCAGCGGTGGCCGCCCGGCCCGACCGTGCGCACGCGGTGCAGCCGATCGCCACTTGCGACGCCTGCCGGACGAGCGGCAGGCGGGCCGGCTACAAGCAGTGTTGCGAGCAGGTCGGTGGCGACTATCGCTGCGAATGGGTTCCGTGCTGAGGATCGCCACCGAGAGCATGGAGGAGCACCCGTGACGAAGCTCGGCGAGGAAGCCCTCGAGCGCCTCGTCCGCACCTTGCGCGAGACGGTCGCGGAGCGCGGCATCAGCGGCCTTCTGCTGATCGACGGTGACGGCCGGCCGGTGCTGCTTCCCTGGGGCGATGTCGCGGCCGACGATCCCTGCGAAGCCGAGGAGCCTGTCGTCCGCACGCGCAGCTACACGCTCACGCTCGAGTGCGGGCCCTGCAAGACGAGCGGGCCGCACGCCGGCAAGCGCCGCTGCTGCGAGCTGATCGGCGGCGACTATATCTGCCGCTGGGTCGCCTGCTGAGCCGGAGCCTCGCTCCC
>DAIOUO010000377.1:0-3356 GCA_036759485.1 Geminicoccaceae bacterium
CTCGGGGCGGATCGCCTGGACGAGGGCCGTCTCGAGGGCACCGGCGTGGATCCCGAAACGCAGCTCGTCGGCCGGCAAGATCCCCTCGGGCAGGCCCAGCTGCGGCCACAAGCAGCTCGCCACGAGCATGCGATGGCGGATGCGCAGATCCCGGGCGACGATCTGGGCGGTCGCCACCTGTCCCCCGTGGCCGTTCAGGATCAAGAGCTTCTTGAGCCCGGCCCGGGCCACCGAGGCGCCGATCTCCGACCACAGCGCCTGGAGGGTGGCCGCCGAGAGGGTGAGCGTCCCGGGATAGTCCACGTGCTCGTCGGATTTGCCGAACGGGCAGACCGGCAGAACCAGGAGCGGCAGTCCGGGTTCGGCACGGGCGAGTGCCGCCTCGGCGAGCGCCCCGACGACCAGCGCGTCGACCGAAAGCGGCAGATGGGGCCCGTGCTGCTCGATCGCACCCACCGGCATGAGCACGACGGTGCGCTCGGCGTCGAGCGCCCGCAGCTCGGGCCAGGCGAGCTCCTCCCAGCGGGCCGGCAACCGGCTCATGCAGCCCTCCTTGTCCCGTGGTCCGCGCCTCGCTTAGCAGGTCGCGCCGCCATCGTCGCCCGGAGGAGTGCCATGGACCCGAGCTTCGCCGAGCTGCCCGTCGAGCGCTGCGTGCTCGGAAGGGCCTCCGTCCCCGCCTGCCTCGTGAGCGAGCCGGTCGACGGCGTCCTGCCCGATCCCGACGGGCTCGTGGCGCTGGACCTCGAGCTGTGCCACGGCCGGATCGCGGCCCTCGCTCCGGCCGGCTCGCTCGCGGCCACGGTCGATCTCCGCCGGCGGATGGTCTGGCCCTGCCCGGTGGACCTCCACACCCATCTCGACAAGGGCCACATCTGGCCGCGCGCCGCCAATCCCGACGGCACCTTCATGGCCGCACTGCTCACCGTGGAGGCCGACCGCGTCGCCCACTGGACGGCCGCGGACGTCCGCGCCCGCATGACGTTCGGCCTGCGCTGTGCCTTCGCGCACGGCACCTGCGCGATCCGCACCCATCTCGACAGCATCCCGCCGCAGGCGGCGATCTCCTGGCCGGTCTTCGCCGAGCTCCGAGCGGAATGGGCCGGGCGGATCGAGCTCCAGGCGGTCTCGCTCGCCATGCCCGAACATTATCGAGGGCCCGAGGGGCGCGAGCTCGCCGACCTCGTGGCCGCCCACGGTGGCATCCTGGGTCTCGTGCCGCTCGTGGGCCCCGAGCTCGACGCCGATCTCGACCGCTTCTTCGGCCTCGCGATCGAGCGCGGGCTCGAGATCGACTGCCACGTCGACGAGAGCCTCGATCCCGGCGCCCGCACCCTCGACCATCTGGCCCGTGCGGCCCTGCGCAACGGCTATCGCGGCCGGATCCTGGCGGGCCATTGCTGTTCGCTCGCGACGCGCGAGCCGGCCGAGGTGACGGCGGTGATCGACCTCCTCCTCGAGGCCGGCATCGGCGTCGTGTCGCTGCCCATGTGCAACCTCTACCTGCAGGACCGGGCCGCCGGCCGCACCCCGCGCCGACGTGGCGTCACCCTGCTGCACGAGCTCGCCGCCGCCGGTGTCCCGGTCATGCTCGCCTCCGACAATTGTCGCGATCCGTTCTACGCCTTCGGCGACCACGACCTCCTCGAGGTCTTCCGCGAGGGCGTGCGGATCGCCCATCTCGACCACCCGGTGGGCCTCTGGCCGCGCGCGGTGACGACGGGCCCCGCAGATTGGATGGGGCTCGACCGGAGCGGCCGCATCGCGCCGGGTGCTCCAGCCGACCTCGTGATCTTCGAGGGCCGGCGCTGGAGCGAGGTCCTCGCTCGGCCCGAGAGCGGACGGACCGTGTTGCGCTCCGGCCGGCCGATCGACCGCCGGCTTCCCGCCTATGCCGAGCTCGACCCGATCACGGGCTGAGACCCGCCCGGCACCGGGCGCGGCAGACGCTCCGGGCGCGCCCTGCTAGGATCCGCGGTCGTGCCCGCCGGCGGGAAGGGGGAGGCGGCCCTTGGACAAGGAGCGCACGCGGCGTTTCGCCGAACTGGTCTATCGCGACATGGCCGGCGCCATGGCGATCGGGATGGGTTATCTGGGGCTGCGCACCGGGCTCTTCGAAGCGCTGGCCGACGGCCGGCCGAGCACGGCCGCATCCCTCGCCGAGCGGACCGGCCTCGTGCTCCGCTACGTCGAGGAGTGGTGCGCCGGCATGGCGGCCGCGGGTTGGCTCGATCACGACCCGGCGGCCGGCACCTTCCGGCTGCCCGAGGAGCACGCCTTCCTGCTCGCCTCGAAAGGCACCGACCACTTCATGGGCGGTCTGTTCCTGGCAGGCCCCTCTCTGCTGGCACTGGCCCCGCGGGTCGCCCGCGCCTTCCAAGAAGGCGGCGGCGTCCCGCCGGAGGCGTTCGACGCCGACTGGATCGAGGCGGTCGACCTCATGAACGGCGGCGCCTATCGCGAGCGGCTCTCCTCTTATTGGCTCGCCCGGTTGCCGGCGACGAAAGCCCGGCTCGAGGCGGGCGGCCGCGCGCTCGACCTCGGCTGCGGGGTGGGCGAGGCGGCGATGGCGCTGGCCCGCGCCTTCCCGAAGGCCGAGATCCTGGGCGTCGATCCGGACGGGCGGGCGATCGAGCGGGCGCGGCGGGCGGCCGAGGAGGCCGGCCTCTTCAACCTCTGCTTCCTCGAGGGCACGGTCGACGACCTGCCGGAGGACCCGGGCTTCGACCTCGTGCTGCTGCTCGATTGCCTGCACGACATGGTCGCACCCGAGGCCGCGCTCCGAGCCGTGCGCCGTCGGCTCGCGCCCGAGGGCGTGCTGTTCGTCATGGAGCCGCGCGCCGGCGACCGGATCGCGGACAACGCCCACCCCTTGGGCGTGGTCTATTACGGCTTCAGCCTTTTCCACTGCGCGACCCAGTCGCTAGCGCGGGGCGGGCCCGGTCTCGGCACGTGCCTCGGCCCGGCGCGGACCGAGGCGCTGTTGCGGGAGGCCGGCTTCGCCACGGTCGAAGAGTTGCCGATCAAGAGCTTCACCAATCGTTTCCACGCCGCCCGGCCCTGAGAGCGAAGGCGGATGCGCAGGATCCGTGCGCCCGGCCACTTCCTCGCCCGGTTCCTCGCCCCCGAGCCTCCCTTCGACGGCTTCGACGGGCTCGCCGGGCCCGACGTCCCCCGCGAGAGGAGACGGGGCCCGCTCCCGACCGATCCCGGGTTCGGCGCCGCCCGGAGCCGAGAGCTCGGCCGCCCCCGGCCCCCGCTCCTCCCTCGGGCCCCGCTCGCGGGCGAAGCGAGCCCTCCCGACACGCTCGGGGCGCCGGTCCGGCGAGCGGGAGGCCGCCCGGACGGCCCCGTCC
>DAIOUO010000378.1:0-3351 GCA_036759485.1 Geminicoccaceae bacterium
CGCCTCGAGATAGGCTTGCCAGATCCGCTCGCGGTCGCGCCCCAGCCGATAGAGGTAGGGCCAGGAGTAGATGCCGGTGTCGTGGCCGTCGTCGAAGACGATCCGCACGGCGTAATTGCCGACCGGCTCGAGGTCGCGGATCGCCACGTTGCGCTTGCCGGCCACGACGACCTTCTGCGAGGGCGTGTGGCCCTGGACCTCGGCCGATGGGCTCTCGACCCGCAACAGCTCGGCCGGCAGGGTGAAGCTCCGGCCGTCGTCGAAGTCGATCTCGAGGCAGCGCTCGGCCCGCTTGACGCGGATCTCGAGCGGCCAGGGCTCGGCCCCGATCGCGCTCACCGGCGCAGCTCCTCGGGCACCGCCTCGGCCTCGCCGATGGGGCGTGCCTCCTCGACCAGCATGATCGGGATGCCGTCGCGGATCGGGTAGGCCAGCCCCGCCCGCTCGGAGACGAGCTCGTTGCGGGCCCTGTCGTAACGCAACGGCCCTTTGGTGAGCGGGCAGACCAGGAGCTCCAACAGACGGGGATCGACCCCGACCTCGCCCTTGCGCTCGGCCATCGGCCCTCCCTCAGTGCCGGACGGGCGGGGCGCCCGCCTGCGCCGCCCGCGCGTCCATCTCCATGAGCGTGATCAGGAGCTCGCCCTGGCTCGCGAGATCGGCTGCTTCGAGGAGCGCCTGCTTCTCGGTGGGCGCGAACGGGCAGAGCATGGCGAGCGAGGTGACCAGGGCGGCGAGCGGTGCCGCCCGCACCGCCTCCCAATCGGTCTCGATCCCGCGTCGCCGGAAATAGGCCTCGGTGGCGGCCAGAAGGCGCGGCCGGGCGTCCTCGGGCGGGTCGGCCGGGGCGAGGTCGCAGTGCCAGCGGGCGAAATCGGCGACCACCTGGCGGTACGGGGTCGCCACGGTGAGCTCCTCGACCACGTCGAAGCGGCAGAGCCCGGTGAGCGTGATCAGGTAGCGGCCGTCCTCGGTCTCGGAGAAGCTCGTGATGCCACCGAGGCACCCGACCCGGTAGATCGCCCGCCGCCGGCTCGGCCGCTCGGGCTCGGTCGGCTGGATCATGCCGATCACCCGGTGGGTGCGCATCGCGTCGCGCACCATCGCCAGGTAGCGCGGCTCGAAGATGTTGAGCGGCAGGTTGCCGCCCGGCAGGAGGAGTGCTCCCTCGAGGGGGAAGATCGGGAACCGGGTCGGGACGCTCCGGGCGGCGGCGCGCATCGAGCGGACGTCAGGAGAACAACACGCTCGACAGCATCCGGCGGCCCTTGAGCGTGGCGGGGTGCTTGGGTCCGAGCGCGTCGAAGAAGCGGAGGAGCTGCTTCCTGGCCGCATCGTCCTTCCAGCCGCGATCCTTTTTCACGATCCGGCAGAGATGCTCCATGGCGGGCTCGAGCCGGCCGCGCAGGAAGAGGGCCGTGGCGAGACGATAGCGGGTCTCGTGATCGTCCGGATCGGCCGAAAGGCGCGCTTCGAGCGTCGCCGGATCGCCGATCTCGCCCGCCTCCTCGGCGAGCTGGATGGCTGCCCGGGCCCCGGAGATCGCGGGGTGGTTCGCCGCCGTCTTGGGTGCCTTGTCGAGCAGCCGCTTGGCGTCCTCCCGCTGGCCGGAGGCCAGGAGGCAGCGGGCGAGCCCGCCGATCGCCTCCGGGTTCTCGGGCTCGGCGCGCAGCACCGTGTTGTAGAGCGCCGCCGCCGTCTTGACCTCGCCGCGATCGAGGGCGGCGCGCGCCGCCTCGAGGTCGGCTTCGAGGTCGGCGCCCACGGGCGCGCCCACGAGCTTCTCGATCAGGGCCTTGATCTGGCTCTCCGGCTGCGCGCCCACGAAGCCGGTGACCGGCTGGCCGCCGAGGAAGGCGTAGACCGTGGGCACCGACTGGATGCGGAGCTGCTGGGCGAGCTCGGGGTTCTCGTCGATGTTGATCTTGACGAGCTTGACCTTGCCGGCCGCCGCCTTGACCACCTTCTCGAGGACCGGTCCGAGCTGCTTGCAGGGGCCGCACCAGGGCGCCCAGAAATCGACCAGCACCGGCGTGCTCATCGACGCCTGGATGACGTCCTGGGCGAAGGTCTCGAGCGAGCCGTCCTTGATGAGCGCGCCGTCGCCCGTGGCGGCTTTCGCTTTGGCGGACGCGCCGCTGAAGAGCTGCATTCCTCTGATCCCCGTCGCTGGGCGGCCGCAGCGATCGCCCTCCGCGCGGCGGCCTACGAGCCGGCCGTAATGTGAGGCCCGGGGGCGGCCGATACAAGCCCGTACGGCGAGCGCGGCCGCGTGCCACGCTCGTGGCTTGCGCCGGCGGCCGGTGCGGTCCATGGGAAGGGTCGGGAGGTCGCCGGTCGCGATGCGCCGTCTCGTCGTCGTGTTCGTCGGATTGGCCGCGCTCGTGCTGGTGCCGTTCCTG
The DNA here is from genome assembly GCA_036759485.1 of Geminicoccaceae bacterium. GTDB lineage: Bacteria > Pseudomonadota > Alphaproteobacteria > Geminicoccales > Geminicoccaceae > JANXAZ01. The sequence continues at coordinate 2,403 of DAIOUO010000378.1, forward strand.
CTCTGGGGCGAGACGCTCGAGGCGGCGCTCGATCCGGCGCTGCTCGCCGCGCGACTGCAAGCCCAGGGGCAGCTCGCCACCGTCGTGGCCGTGGGCCTGCTCTGGTCGGACCTCGTGCTGCCGATCCCGGCGACCGCGGTGATGAGCGCGCTCGGCTTCGTCCACGGTGCACTCCTGGGCGGTCTTCTCGGGGCCGCGGGCTCGATGCTCGCCGGCCTCACGGGCTATGCGATCTGTCGGGCGATCGGGGCGCGCGGCGCCCGCGCGATCCTCGGCGCCGAGGGTCTCGCCGAGGGCGAGCGCCTGTTCGCCCGGGTCGGCGCTTGGCTCGTCCTGCTCTCGCGCTGGCTGCCGGTGTTTCCCGAGGTCGTGGCCTGCATGGCCGGGCTCGCCCGCATGCACCTGCCGACCTTCCTGGTGGCGCTGGCCGCAGGCTCCTGGCCGATGGCGACGGCCTTCGCCGCGCTCGGCGCCTTCGGCCTCGAGCGGCCCGGTCTCGCGCTCGCCGCGAGCGCGCTCGTCCCGCCCGTGATCTGGGTCCTCGTGCGCCCTCTGGCACTCAGGGTCGCCCGCAGCGGGCCGGCGGCCGGCGAGAGCGCGCCACCGCCCGACCTCCGCCCCGGCTGAAGGAGCTTCGCGCATGAGCAAGCGGCCCACACCCGAGCCTGTCGATCCGGGGCAGCTTCCCGCGCTCGCCCTGGCGGTGATCGCCGCCGACCGCTTCCCGCGGCTCGCCACTCTGGACGGCGAACAGCCGCGGGTGCGGCCGGTGAGCCCGGTCCGCACCGACGGCTTCACGGTCTACGTCGCCAATCTCCGCCGCTACCACAAGACGCAGGAACTGGCCGCCAACCCGCGCTGCGAGCTCTGCTACCTCTCGCCCGACCACGACCAGGTGCGGATCACGGGTGTGGCGGAGATCGTCGACGACCGGGCCCTGCTCGACGAG
>DAIOUO010000379.1:0-3308 GCA_036759485.1 Geminicoccaceae bacterium
GTGCGGCTCTCGGGGGCGGCATGCGGCGGATCCTCGGCCTCTTCCTGTTGATCCTGCTCTGGCCGCTCCTGGCCGAGGCGGGGCCCGCCGAGATCCGTCTGTTCGCCCGTGCGGAGGGCATCGTCGACGTCGAGGGCTTCCTCGAGACGGTCGAGTCCCTGCGCCGGACCAAGAAGCTGCCGCCGCGCTACCTGACCAAGGAGGAAGCGGCCAAGCTCGGCTGGCAGCCCGGTGTCGATCTCTGCACCGTGGCCCGCGGTCGGGTGCTCGGCGGCAACCGCTTCGGCAACCGCGAGAAACGTCTACCCGACAAGCGCGACCGCAAATGGTGGGAGGCCGATGTCGACTTCTTCTGCGGCAATCGCGGGCCCAAACGGCTCGTCTGGTCGAACGACGGTCTGATGTACCTCACGACCGATCATTACCAGACCTTCAAGCCGGTGCCGCCGTGACCCCGGTCCGCACTTGCCGGCTCGACCGCCGCACCCGCAGCCGCCGTGCGGCCCTCGCTCGGCTCGCCCGCGGCCTCGGGCTGCCGCCGCATTTCGGCCACAATCTGGACGCGCTCTACGATTGCCTCACGACCGACGTCCCGGGGCCGGTCGAGATCGTCTGGAGCGGCCGCTCGCGGGCCGAACTCGTGGCCGACCCCGAGCTCGGCCCGCTCCTCGAGGCCCTCGAGGCCGCGGCGCGCGCCCGCGCCGACCTCTCGCTGCGAATCGCGGAGCCGGGCCCGTGAGCGGCCCGGGAGGCCCGGCCGCGGTCGGGCGGGGCGACAGCGCGTCCGGCGAGGGCGAACGGACCGTCGTCCGCTTGTTCGAGGCCGAGACCATCGCCCGCCGGGTCGAAGAGCTCGCCGCCGCCATCGCCGCCACCCTGCCGCCCGAGCTCACCGTCGTCGGACTCTTGAAGGGGGCCTTCGTCTTCACCGCCGATCTCGTCCGCGCACTCGATCGGGCCGGCATGCGGCCGCGGGTCGAGTTCCTGCAGGTCTCCTCCTACGGCCTCGGGACCGAGAGCAGCGGGACCGTCAAGGTGATCGGCGAAATGCCGGGCTCGATCGGCGGCCGCGACGTCCTGCTCGTCGACGACATCCAGGACACCGGCCGCACCCTCGCCTGGACCCGGGCCCTGCTCCTCGAGCACGGTGCGGCGCGGGTGTGGACCTGCGCGCTGCTCGACAAGCCCTCGCGCCGGGTGGTGGAGAGCCGCCTCGACTTCGTGGGCTTCGAGATCCCGGACGTGTTCGTGGTCGGCTACGGCATCGACTGGGCCGAACGCTTCCGCCACCTGCCCTGGATCGGCCGGGTCGAGAGCTGAGCCGGCGCCGGCGCGGGCAGGGGCCGCGGCCGCCGAGCGGCAGGTGATCCTCCTCGAACGTCTTTCGGCGCGCGACGGCGACGGGCTCGCCCGATCCCTCGGGCGGCACATCGACACGATCGTGGAGGTCGAGGAGGCGAGCGATCGGGCCCGCGCCTCCCGAGCCGGCGGGGTCGCCCCGACGATCGAGTAAGAGGGAGAACTCCGATGCGACGCCGGACCTTCACCCGGCTGCTCGGTGCCGGTGCCGCGGCCGCGGCGCTGCTCGCCCCGGCGAGCCGCCGCCCGGTCGAGATCCGCTGGAAGATCGGTTCGACCGCCCCGAGACCACGCCGTCCGAACCGATCGCCCCTTCCGGAAGGCCGACCGCGCCATCGAGGTCGAGACCCGGAGCTTCCCCTGGGGCGACGGGACCGACTATCGGGACAGGTTGTTCGCGGCACTCGCCGCCGGCCACCCGCCGGACTGCGCCATGCTCGAGCTCGCGAGCCGGGCCCCGCTCCTCGAGGCGGGAGCACTCGGCCCGCTCGACGAGCTCCTGCGCTGCTGGCCCGGCCGGGCCGACATCGGCGAGGATCTCCGGCGCATCATCCGGGCGGCCGCCGGCCGGCACTGTCACCTGCCGGTCCGGGACGTCCTCCTCTGTCGCCGCTACCGGGCCGATCGCTTCGCCCGGGCGGGCCTCGCGCCACCTTCGACCTTCGAGGCCTTCCTCGCCGCCGCCCGGGCGTCTCACCCGAGACGGTAGGTGGGGCTTCGGCATGCGCGGGGGTGCCGGCGGCCACGGCAATCGGGGCCCCTTCGTCCTGGGCGGCGGAGCCGGCTTCGAGAGGGGCGGCTCGGTCCAGGCGAAGGCGCTTTCGACCGAACGCTGGCACGCCGAGCCCGCAACCCGTCACGGGGTGGTCCGCCCCCGGCCCCGAGCGACGGCTTCCGGCAGATCGTCGACGGCTTCGAGGCCGACCGGACGGCGGTGGTCGTCCACCACGTGCGCTCGGCCGAGGAGATCGTCGAAGGCCTGGGCGAGAAGGTCTCGGCTGCCCCGGTGCCGAAAGGGCCCGAGCGCGGCTGGACGATCTCGGGCGACGGATCGAACGGCGTCTTCGCGGCCTCGGCCAACCGCGAGGCGGCCTTCCGCCGGATCGCCTTCCTCTCCGAGGGCGACGCGGTCTTCGACCGCCTCTCGGGCCAGCTCCCGGTGGCCGGCAAGGCGGCCGCCCGCTCCGATCCGCACCCGGCCCGCTTTCTCGAGGCGAGCCGGGCCTCCCTCCCGCTCGCCACGGTCCTGCCCGACAGCCCGAAGACCGGCGATTTCGTGCGCACGGTCTGGCCCACCGACGTGCAGCAGCTGCTCTCGCGCCAGAAGGGCCCGAACGACACGAGGCGCGCCATCGAGGCCCGCTTCGACGGCCGAGACCCGCGCGAGCGGTCCCCGGCCCGCCCGCTGCGCCGCTCGGGCCGAGCGCGGGCTTCCTCCTCGACCGGAGTTTCCGGGGCAGGGCGCTCGCGCGTGTGCCGGTCGTCGTCCCCTGGGCGCTCCCCTCGGTCATCCTCGGCCTGGTCCGGTCCCGGTTCTACGACTTCCACCTCGGCATCCCGAACCGGCTCCTGCTCGCGACCGGCCTCCTGGCCGGGCCCGCCCTGCGCGCCGAGATCGGGCTCGCGGCGCTCGCCCGCCGCCTCGCGGATGCCGCGGCCGGGTCCGGTGTGCCGTGGTCCCGGGCTCCACGACGCGCTTCGGCACGGCCGACCGGATCGCCGCCGACGTCCCGCACGATCCGGGCTTCGGCCCGCGCGCTTCGTTCCTCGGCGCTCACATGAACGCGCCGACCTGTTTCCCCGCCGATCAGGACTGTTCCCGCTTCTACCTCCACCAGTGCGTGCACCGTTTCGATCTCGTTCCTCGTCTGACAAGTGAGGTCAGAACCCTAACCGCGTGTCGTTTCGAGCTCGTTGGCGGCGAGCTCACCGTTCGTGTGAGCTTCGTC
>DAIOUO010000380.1:0-3303 GCA_036759485.1 Geminicoccaceae bacterium
CCCGCAATCGAGCCGGCTTCTTTACCGGCCCCGGCGCTGGTTCGAGGTCGAGCCCGAGAACCGCGTGTTCGTCTCGCCCGAGCAGGTGCGCGACGCGGTCGCCCGGCTCGGGCTCGCCCCGGCCCCCTCGACCGTGGCGGCCAGCCGAGCTGCGCTCAGGCCGCCTCGGCGGTCATGACGAGGTGGGCGAGCCGGTCGGCGTCGAGCCCGCCCGCCTCGAGAAGGGCAGCGAGCCGGCCGCGCTTGAGGATCGCCACCCGGTGGGCCAGCGCCGTCACGTCCTGCATGTCGTGGCTGACGAGCAGGACCGCCACACCCTCGGCCTCGAGGCCGCGGACGAGTGCCCTGACCTCGGCGGTCTCGCGCACACCGAGGGCCGCGGTCGGCTCGTCCATGATCAGGAGGCGGGCGTTCCACAGGAGGGCGCGGGCGATCGCCACCGCCTGGCGCTGACCGCCGGAGAGCTCGGCCACCGGCCGGTCGACGTCGGGCACGGCGATGGCCAGCCGGGCGAGTGCCGCGCGCGCCTCCTCCCGCATCCGCGAAACATCCAGCACCGGCAAGCCCGCGAACCAGCTGCGCCGCACGCGCTCGGCACCCAGGAAGAGGTTGTGCCAGACCGGTAACCGCGGGGCGAGGGCGAGGTGCTGGTAGATCGTGGCGATGCCGGCTTCGAGCGCGTCGCGCGGGCCGCGTGGCGCGTAAGCGCGACCCTGCCAGCGCATGGTCCCGGCGGTCGGCTGGTGGACCCCTGCGACGAGCTTGACGAGACTCGATTTGCCGGCGCCGTTGTCGCCCAGGAGCCCGAGCACCTCGCCCGGGCGGATGGCGAGGCTCACCTCGCGTAGCGCCTGGACCGGTCCGTAGGCGAGCGAAACCCGGTCGAGCTCGAGGAGCGGCGCCGTCTCGCCCCGATCCCTCCCGCTCACCTCGACGATCCGGACCGGCTCACCAGGGCCATTCCCCCTCGGCCGGAACGTTGTTGGCGTCGACCAGCACGGCGTCCATGAAGAGATAGGGACCGGGCGTGATGTCGCTCTTGGGCGTGCCGGCGAGGATGTCGTCGAGCGCGTCGACCGCCGCCTCGCCCATCAGCTCGAAAGGGATCGCCACGGTCGCGGTGAACAGACTGTTGGGGTCGCGGATGCGCCGGAAGGCCTCCTGGCCGCCGTCGACCCCGGTCAGGAACACTTGCCCCTTCTTGTAGCCCTGGGCCTGGAGGATGTCGTCGATCACGAAGGCCTGGCCGTCGAAGCTGGCCCAGATCGCCTGGAACTGGCCGGCGTGCCGCAGGATCAGAGCCTCCATCCCGGCCTTGACGTCCTCGCGCCAGCTCTGGGTGCGGGCCATGGAATGGCTGCCGAGCACTTTGACGCCGGTATTCTCTTCGAGCACGATGTCCATGACTCGACCGCGGATCTTGGTGCCGCCGTGCCCTTCGTAACGCGACATCAAGATGTTACCCTGATAGTTCAGGAGGCCCAGGAGATAGACGCCGATCTTGGCGCCGACCTCGAACTCGTTGACGGTGACGTCGAAGAGCGTGTGCGGGCTCGTCCCCGACATCACCGTGACGACCGGGATCTTCTTGGCCTTGGCGGCCTCCAGCTGGGCCTCGGCCTGGAGCGGCTTGCCCATCGCGAGCAGGATCGCGTCGACGCCCTTCTGGACGAGGTTCTCGATCTGGGCGGCGTGGTCGGGAACCGAGCCCGCCGAGTTCAAGAGCGTCACCTCCCAGCCCTTGTCCTCCGCCGCCGCCTTCGCGGCGTTGGCCGTGCGGGCGTGGGTCTCGGCCGACATCTGGAAGGCCACGATGCCGAGCTTGACCGCAAAGGCGGGTCGACCCGCGACCAACAAGAGCGAGGTCACGGCGGCGAGGGCGAGCAGCGTGCGCAAGGGTGTTCTCCCCGAACCTCTCCGCGGCGAACATGACGAGCCGCTCAGCAACAATCAACGCGCTCCACCGAACGCCGCTTCTTTGAGGACACTCGCCGACAGCCCGACGGAGGCGAGCATGATCAGGCCGAGCGCGATGTCCTGGAGGTAATAGGGAAAGCCCAGGAGCGTGAGCCCGTTGGCGAGGCTCGCGATCACGAGCACGCCCACGAGCGTGCCGGCGAGGTTCGGCCGGCCCGGCTCGATCGTGGTCATGCCCAAGAGCACCGCGGCGATCGTGCGCATCAGCAGCTCGTTGGCGATGGTCGGCGAGGAGGAGGCGAGGGCAGCGGTGAGCGAGAGCCCGCACAAGCCCGCACAGGCCGAGGCGAGCAGGAGGCCCAGGAGCTTCGTCGCCGGAACGTCGATGCCGGCGAGCCTGGCGGCTTCCGGCGCCTCGCCCGCCGCCAGGAGCGCCGCCCCGGTGCGGGTGCGCTTCAAGAGAAAGGCCGCGGCCGCCACGAGGAGTGCGAGCCAGAGGAGCAGCACCGGTACGCCCAGGACCACGCCGCGGCCGAGGGCCACGAAGCCGGGCGGGAAGCGGCCGACATAGGCGACTCCGCCGGTCACGAGGAAGGCGATGCCGGTGGCGATGGCCCCGACCGCGAGCGTGGCGATCAGCGAAGGGATCCGAAAGCGCGTCACGCAGAGGCCGTTGGCGAGCCCGCAGGCGAGCGCTGCGGCCATACCCGCGAGTGCCGCGACCGGCCAGGGCTGGCCCGCGAAGACGAGGGCGGCGCAGACCACCGAGGCGAGCGTCGCCACCTGGCCGACCGAGAGGTCGAGCTCGCCCGCCACGAGGGCGAGCGTGAAGCCGATCGCGAGGATCGCCAGATGGCTCGCCTGCTTGAGGATCGCGATCAGGTTCGCGGTGGCGGCGAAGTTGGGGGCCGTGGCGGCGAATACGGCGATCAGGACCGCCGCCGCGAGCACGGTGCCGAAGCGCTGCAGGAGACCCCTCACCCCGTTCCCTCCGCGAGCCGCCGTTCGAGCTCCGCGCGCCAACGGGTGAAGCGCCGGTCGGCGCGGTCGACCTCTTCGGCCGTCGCCTCGACGCGGAGCGGCTCGCGGGCGAGTGCCGTTTGGGCGGCCGCGAGGTCGGCGAAGCGGCCGAGGGTCGTCCAGGCGAGGCCGGCGGCCCCGAGAAGCGCCCCTTCGCGTGCCCGGAAGACGAGCACCGGTCGGCCGAGCGCGGCGGCCCGCAGCCGGGCGACCAGCGGCAGAGCGGCGAGCCCACCCGTGAGACGGAGCTCGCCCGCGCGGATCCCGGCTGTTGCCTCGGCCCGCTCGAGGAGGAGCCGGTTCCAGAAGGCGAGGGCCTCGAGGAAGGCACGGACGAGGTCGCCGGGCCCCTGCCCCACCTCCAGG
>DAIOUO010000381.1:0-3276 GCA_036759485.1 Geminicoccaceae bacterium
CTCCTCGATCGCGGCCCGAAGCCCGAGCCAGATGGCGAGTGCCCGCTCGAGCGCCTCGGCCGGCCGGCCGCCCGGCAAGAGGAGCCCCGCTACGAACAGGAGGAAGCGTTCGGGCAGCGGCCCCCGACCGTGCCCGACCGGCTCGGGCAAGCCCAAGAGCGCCCGCAGCCTGGCCCGTGAGCGGCTCGCCTCGGGCCGATCCTCGCCCACCGCCGGGCGGGCCTCGGCCCAGGCTCGATAGTAGAGGGCGAGCATCCGGTGGTGGAAGACGTCGGCGAAATCGGCGAGCGTCCGATCGCCCTCCCGGCGGGCGAGGGCGCGCGCCCGCACCGTCACGCCGAGCGGCAGCGCGCCTTGCGGTCCGAACAGGCCGAGCACGCGGCCGAGAAGCTGCGCCGGCCGATCGCCCCGCCCGCTCTCGAAGGCCAGGATCTCGGTCGGCGGGAAGGACAGCTCGGGCGGCTGGCCGAGGCGGACCGGCTCGTCCGCCGCCCGCCGCGCCCGGCCGAGTGGCGGCCGGTCGGGGTGCGCCGCCTCGAGCACCCGGATCGCCTGGAACCAGTCGAAGCGGCAGGGCTCGGCCCGGAGCGCCGCGAGGAACGCGGCCGCCGCGTCCGACGCCGGCGGCCGCGGCGTCAGAGCAGGTGGCGGCTGCCGATCCGGGCCGGCCATCGGACGAGCTCGCCCCGCTCGCGCGAGCGGACGATGGTGGAAACGAAGCCGTTCACGGTGACGAGGCGGCGGAACACGAGCTCGAGCACCGAGCCCAGCAAGAACGCGCTGCCCTCGGCGAAGGCCGTCTCTTCGAGCTCGAGTTCGAGCTCGAGGCCGCGGCCGACGCAGAACGGGCCGCGCCCCGGCAGCCGGTCCGTCACCCGCCGCCCGAGCAGTGCCCGCACCCCCTCGATCTCGCGCTGGCGGGCCCGCTCGGCCCGGCTCGCGAAGAGGGAGAGCAGCGACCGGAGGCAATCGCCCCCCTCGCCCTCCTCCTCGCCCCCGTCGAGGAGCGGCAGCCGGGTGGCGGCGAGCAACCCGGCGAGCCGCCAGGCGACCATCCCGTACGGTCCCGCTTCTTCCTCGTCGCCCGCCGCGAGCGCCGGCAGCGGATCCGCGAGCCGCCCGAGCACCCGGATCGCCCGCAGAGGCGCCCCGAGCTCGCAGGTGAAATGGCTTTCACCCGCCGGCAACGGCAGGCGGATCGGCAGGTCGCGGTTGGTGCAGAGCGCCACCACGTCGAGCCGGCGCAGCCGCTGCGGCCAGGGGGCGGCCGCGCCGTCGCAGAGCTGGAGGAAGACCTCGCTGCCGAGATAGGCCGAGCGCTGCGGCCGCGCCCGCCCGTCCGGGCCCGCCACCAGCCGCGGCCGCCGCTCGACGGCGTAGAACGCCCGACCACGCACCGCCTCGCCGCGACGGTCGAGGGCGAAGAAGGGCTCGAAGCGGAGCCGCTCGCGCTCGTCCGCCCCCACCCCCTCGACCGAGAGGAGGTCGAAGACCTCGTAGTCGAGCGGCCGCAGCCGGTCGACCACGAGGTGGTGCTCGCGCTCGAAAGGCTCGACCGGCACCGGCCGGGTCACTTTGCGGAACAGGTTGACGATCGGCGTGGCGAACAGCGCGAAGGCGTCCGGCCCGACCGCCCCGTCCAGGACCGGATCGGCCCGGTCGAGCAGCACCGCGATCTCGAGCCGCCGCCCCGTGCAGGCGCGAACCGCGGGAGCGAGCCCCCCGAGCTCCACGAACAGGAACCGGCGCGGCAGCAGAAAATACTCCTGCAAGCGCCGATAGGCCGAGACGGTGCGCGGCTGGACGGGCAGGAGCGCCTCGCCGTCCTCTGCCCCCAGTCGAACGATCGCGGCCCCGGCCGGAAGCCGCAGCGTCCAGACCTCGGCGCCGGCCGGCCTGGCGAAGACCGTCCGGGCGTGGGCGGTGAGCGCCTCGAACAGGCTGAAGGCGATCCGATCGCCGCCCGCGAGGTGGAGCGGCAGCCGGTCGAGGGAGAGCGCCGCCATCGGCAGCTCGGCCAGGGTCTCGAGCTCGAGCAGGAGCGCCGCGCGGGTCTCCCGCCCCTGGGGCAGGCCGAGCGCGCCGAGCGAGCCGGCCGGCAGCCAGCGCGCGCGGGCGATCCGGATCGGCCAGAGCGTGACGGGATGGGCCGTGGTGAAGAGGCAACGGGTCTCGGCCCCCCCGCGGCTCGCGAGCACGGTGCCGCGCGGGATCGGGAAGCCGGCCTCCATGAGGCCCTGGGCGACGTCCGGCTCGAAGACGGCGATGCCGGCCGAAGGCCTGGGTGCGGCGAGCGTGGGGAAGGTGAGTTCGAGCAGATGCCGGGTGAAGGTCTCGAGCTCACCGTCGAGCTTCATCTGCACGCGCGCGGCGAGAAAGGCGAAACCGTCCAGGAGCCACTCGACGTGCGGGTCGGCGCAGCTGTCCTTCTCGAGGCCGAAACGGTTGGCGACCCGGGCGTGATCGAGGGCGAACTCGTGGGCGAGATCGCGCACGAAGCGCAGCTCCTGCTCGAAATGGCGCAGGAAGCGGCGGTCCATCAGCCGGCCTCCCCGGGTGCCGGCGCCAGCCGCGCCCGCCCTTCCTCGAGGTCGAGCACGGTCCGCAGCCGCAGAGGCTCGGCCACCGGATAGCCCCAGAGCTCGGCCGTCAGAAGGAAGCTCACGGGATTGCCGGCCGGAGCACCGGGGTCCTCGGGCAGCCCCTCCGGCGTCACGGTGACGGCCCTGAGGCGCGGCTCGAAGCGCTCGATCGCGAGCGCGATCCCGCGCGCCAGCGCCTCGCAGTCGGCCCGGGTGTGAACCTTTCCGGCGAGTGCCGGGATCCCGTAGTTGAGCACGCTCGCTCGCACCCGCGGCAGCCCGTCCAGGAGCGCGATCCGGTTCCCCCCCTCCTCGGCAGCGAAGCCCTCGAGGTTCTCGGCATTGAGGAGAGCCTCGAGATCGCGCAACACGAGCGCCTCGAGATCGCGCAGACCGATCCGGGCGGCCCGCGCCCCCTCGATTCGCCGCCTCTCCTCGAGCTCCACGAGCGCGAGCACTTCCTCGCGCACCGCCTCGCCGAGCGGGTCGAGCGACGGGCCGAGCTCGCGCCCGAGCCGCCGGGCGGAGAGATCCGGCCGCGCGAGGAGCCGGGCCAGGACCGTCCGCTGGACTTCGTCGAGTTTCGCCTCGAGCGCCGCCCGTCGCTGTGCGATGGCCTCGAGGATCGAACCCTCGGGGTCGACCAGCCGGGCGCACAGGGCGGGCTGCAGCCGCTCGAGCAGGGTGGGCTCCG
>DAIOUO010000382.1:0-3260 GCA_036759485.1 Geminicoccaceae bacterium
CCAGGAGGGTGCGCGTGGCGAGTGGGACAGCTCCGACCTGGTGGCCCTGCTCGAACTCTTCGAGCACAACGCCGACGCCTGGGGCGGCAGCTATTACGGCAGCCGGGCGCTGGCACTTCTGCGCCGGCTGCGGCACGCGCTCCGCGCCAACAGCCGGCCCATGGCACGGCGCAACGTCCGTGCGCACTACGACCTCGGCAACGATTTCTTCGCAGCCTGGCTCGACCCGACCATGCTCTACTCCTCGGCGCTCTTCGAGGACGGGGCGGCGGATCTCGAGACGGCGCAGCTCGCCAAATGTCGTCACCTCGCCCGACTGATCGAACTGCGGCCCGGCCATCGCCTGCTCGAGATCGGCAGCGGCTGGGGTGCCTTCGCGATCCTGGCCGCCCGCGAGTTCGGCGCCCGGGTCACGAGCCTCACCATCTCGCCCGCCCAGGCCGAGCACGCCCGCCGCCGGGTGCAGGAGGCGGGGCTCGGCGATCGGGTCGAGATCCGGCTCGAGGATTATCGCGACACCCGCGGTCGCTTCGACCGGATCGCCTCGATCGAGATGCTCGAGGCCGTGGGCGAGGCCTATTGGCCGGTCTTCTTCGCTCGTCTGCGCGACCGCCTCGAGCCCGGCGGGATCGCCGGACTGCAGCTCATCACGATCGCCGACCCCTGGTTCGAGGCCTACCGCTCGAACCCCGACTTCATCCAGATCTACGTCTTTCCGGGCGGCATGCTTCCGAGCCCGTCGGTGCTCGCCCGCCAGTACCGGGCCGCTGGCCTCGTCGCGACCGCCGAGCGCCGCTTCGGGGCCGACTACGCCCGCACCCTGGCGGTCTGGCGCGCGCGGTTCGAGGCTGCCTGGCCGCGGCTCCGCGGCCGGAGCTTCGACGAGCGCTTCCGGCGTCTCTGGCGCTACTATTTGGCCTATTGCGAGACGGGCTTCCGCACGGGCTCGATCGACGTGCGCCAGGTTCGGCTCGAGCAGGGCTGAGACGGCGGGCCGGGCGTCGCGAAAGAGCGGCGATCGGATCGGCCGCCTCCCACGGACGGTCGTTGCGAGCGAGGTGGCCCTCGCCTCGGGATGCCCGTCCATCCGACCGGGAGACTTCGAAGGCACCGGACCGCCCTTCCTGCCGGAGGTGTTCTTCGCCGGCCGGACGGTGGGCCACGGCTCTCCCGGGCGCCGTTCGGCTCGATCCGTGGCGAGTTCCGGGCGGACATCGAGCGCCCGGCCGCGGGTGATGCGCTCAGCCTCCAGGAGGCGTTCTTCTGTCTCGACGGCGGGCGCGAGCACCGGACCTGGACGATCGACCGGCTCGCTCCCGGGCGCTACGAAGGCCGTGCCCCCGATCTCGCGGGCGTTGCGACGGGTCGAGCGGTCGGCCGCGCCGCCAACTGGCGCTAGACCTTCGTTCTGCCGATCGGCGGCGTGCGCCGGTCGTTCGGCGTCGACGATCGGATGCTGCTTCGGGACGAGGCGACGCACCCGAACCGCTCGATCTTTCGCGAGCTCGGCATCGCCGTCGGCCAGGCCGCGATCCTCTTCCGGAAGCTGCCCGCCGACCCCGTCCGGCAGAGCCTCGGAGCCGAAGGGGCGCTCGTCGCCGCCGATCGAAAGGGTATCCGCCTCGCCTCGGGTCCTGCACGTCTCGGCGCGGAAACGATCGGCATCGGCCGCGATCCGGGCGATCCGGCCCTGCGGCAACCGGGCGAGGCGCGGATTGCGGGCGAGCCCGGGCCGCTCGCGGATCGGGCAGTCCCAATAGACAGTCGAAGGGACGGGCCGTCGGGCCGTTCTCGACCTTCTGGTCGAGCCGACAATGCTGGCGGAGATCGCCCATCCGGTCGAGGTAGGTGCCGGATGCGGCATAGGGCTTCGAGCCCATGATCCCACCGTCGGCGTGCAGCGCCGTGCCGAGCGTGTTCGAGAGCTCCACCCGGTCGAAGGCATCCTCGCAGGCCGCGAGGTGCCGTTCGCAGACCTCGGCCGGCAGCACGCCGTGGAGAAGCGCAGAGTTCCCCCTCACCACGAGCCGTTGGATGTGGTGGGAGAGGGCCTGCCGCCGGGTCTGCTCGATCGCCTGCCGGACGGAGGCCGTCTCGGTCTTTCCGCTCCAGCGAGAAGGCAGGCGGGGGACGATCGGCGCCGAGCGCGTCGCACGCCGCTTGGCCCGGCATGTGGAGCCAGTAGACGCCGCGGAGACCTTGTCGCCGGCCCGGGATCCGGCGGATGAAGCCCTCCGCACTCGCGAGCGGCACCCGGCCCGCCCGCCATTCGACCTCGGCCCGCCGGCAGACCTCCTCCGGCAGGAGGAGCTCGGTGTCGAGGTGAGGCGAGAGCGCGCCGTGAAAGAGCCAGGGCTCGCCCGTTCGCATCCCCGTCCCGGTAGGTGCCGAAGCGAGGCGACGCCTCGGCCGGGAAATGCTCGAGGGCGGCCAGCGCCTGGGCCCGGGCGACGGCGAAGCCGAACGGCTCGAGCGCGCCGGAACGGTCCGCGAAGCGGTTCCGGACGAGCGCCGGCACCTCGACGGTGATCCGCTCGGGCCGAAAGCGGAGCGGCCGCGGGAAGACGAGATCGGCCCGCGCCCGCTCGCGGTTCTCGGGGCCGAAGTCCCACCGGCCGCCTGCGGGCTCGCCCTCGGACGTCACGAGGAGACCCGTCCGCCGGCGCGTCGAGCGGTAGAAGGGCTCCGTCCGCAACGGGCGTCCCCGGGCCTAGGCGGCGAACGCCGCGGTCGAGCAGAGGAACCGCCGGTCGTGCCGGATCCCGGCCGCTAGGTGCGGGGCCGCGGGCCAACGTCGGACCTTCTCGAGCACTCGCCGGTCGCCGGGCTCGCTCCCCACCGCCCGCGCGGGCCGATGGCGGGCCGCGGCCCGGCGGATCTCGCCCGCGAAGCTCTGGCCGTTGACCGGATGGTCGGGCCGGACCCAGTCGACACGCACGCCCACGCCCACGCCGGCGAAAGGGCGCATCGCCGAGAAGAGGAAGGCGAACTTCTTGGGATGGTGCGGGAGGTGGGTGCACTCGGCGCTCACCTCGGTCGGCAGCACGACGTCGCGCACCGGGTCGAGCCTCTCGGGGCTCGACAGGCTCCGGCTCGGATGATCGGCGAACAGTCAGCGGAGCGTGCTCACTCGAGGTCGGCCAGCTCGACGAGCGGCTCGGTGAGCCGCTCGTAGGTCAGGGCCGAGCCGTCGGGTGCGGTCGCGGCGAGACCGACCCAGTGCCGCTCGCGGTAGCGGAGCTCGAGTGCCAGATCCCCCT
>DAIOUO010000383.1:0-3255 GCA_036759485.1 Geminicoccaceae bacterium
GTGCGGCGCGGACGAGGCCGGGGGCGAGCAAGCTGCGCTCCTAGGCCGCGACGGCGAGCGAGGGAGCCGCGCGGCGGCCGCGGGCCGCGGCCACGATCCGTTCGACCGCGGCGCGCTGGTCGAGCCCCGCTTCTTCGACCGCGGCGACGAAGCCGGCATCGGCCGACAGGCAGGGATTAGCGTTGACCTCGAGGATCCAGGGCCGGCCCCGTGCGTCGACCCGCAGATCGACCCGGGCGTAGCCGCGCAGGCCGAACAGGTCCCAGGCCGTGCGGGCGAGCCGAGCGAGTTCGGCGCGCAGCGGGCCGTCGCCCGGCCGCGGATCGAAGCGGCGGGGCGTCGTCTCGTAGGTCGGCGAGCCCGGGGTCCATTTGGCGTCGTAATCGACGATCGCCGGGCGATCCTTCGGATAGTGGGAAAAGTCGATCTCGCCGATCGGCAGGATCTCGGGCCCGTTCGGCCCTTCGAGGAGCGGGACGTTGAACTCGCGGCCCTCGACATAGGCCTCGGCGAACCAGCGGCCGCCGAAGCGGGCCCGCATGGCGGCGATCCGCCCGGGAACCTCGGCGCCGGCCACCACCGCCCCGGCATCCAGACCCAAGGAGGCGTCCTCGTCGACCGCCTTGACGATCCAGAGCCGTTCGGGATCGGCCGATGCGCCGGGCTCGACCCATTCCGGGGTCGGCAGACCGGTGCGGCGCAGGAGGCGCTTGGCGGCGAGCTTGTCGGTCGTGAGCTGGAGGGCGGTAGCGGGCGCGCCCGTGTAGGGAACGCCCAGGACGTCGAGGAGTACGGCCGGCAGGTGCTGCAGCCCGGCCCGCCCCTCGAGCGCCTCGACCAGGTAGAAGACGAGGTCCGGCGGGTCGGCGGCGCGTGCCGCGAGCGGCCGCAGGTCGAGGCCGAGGCCCAGGACCTCGGTCCGCCAGCCGAGCCCGCGCAGGATCGCCTCGACCTCGCGGGCCTGGACGAGCGTGTCGGCCTCGTCCGGCCGGTCGCCCGGCTCGAGCACGCCGTGCAGGAGAAGGGCGCGCCGCGCCACCGGCTCAGCCCGCCCGGCGGCGCGCCGCCCGCTCCCGGGCGAGCCCCGCCCGCTCGGCCGCCGAGGCCACGATGGCGCCGATCAGCCCGTCGTAGCCGAGCCCGGCGAGGCTCGCGAGGATGGGCAGGTCGGAATGGGTCGGATGCAGCCCGGCCAAGGGGTTGACCTCGAGGAAGTGCGGCCTTCCGGCGGCGTCGCTCCTGAGATCGACGCGGCCGGCGTCGCGGCAGTCGAGGGCGCGGTAGCAGGCGAGCGCGAGTTCGGCGGCGGCCCGCGCCTCGGGATCGTCGACCAGGCGGTAGTGAACGAGCTCCTCGCAGCGCTCCTTGTTGGTGTAGGAATAGACGCCGGGCTCCGCCCCCGGCAGCAGCTCGACCTCGAGGGTGCCGACGATCCGCGCCGCGGGTCCGCTGCCGACGATACCGACGGTGAACTCGCGACCGGGCAGATAGGTCTCGACGAGGACCGGCTGGGCGTAGCGGGCGAGCAGCCGCCGGCAGGTCCGCTCGAGCTCGCGCCGCGAGCGGACGAGCGAGGCGGGCGAGACGCCCTTGCCGGTGCCCTCGGCCACGGGCTTGGCGAAGAGCGGGAAGGGCAGCTCGACCGCGGCGAGGTCGGCGGCCCGCTCGACCAGCGCGAAGGGGGCGGTGGCGAGGCCGTGGTCGCGGACCAGCCGCTTGGCCACCGCCTTGTCGAGGGTGGCGGCCATGACCAGGGGGTCGGCGAAAGTGTAGGGCTGGCCGAAGGCCTCGAGCAGCGCCGGCACCTGGGCCTCGCGCGAGCGCCCGGCGAGGCCCTCGCAGATGTTGAAGACGAGGTCCCAGCGATGGCCGGCGACCAGCCGTTCGGCCAGGCGACGGACGTGGCCGATCCGGTCGACCACGTGACCGAGGCGGAGGAGCGCGGCCTCGAGCTCGGCGATGGTCTGCGGGCTGTCGAACTCGGCGAGCTGCTCTTCGGCGAGCCCGAGGTCGCGATAATCGTCGCGCAGATCGTAGGTGAGGCCGATCAGCACGGCTCGGCACTCCCCCGGCCGAGGGCGCGGCCGATCCGTCCTCCCGGATCGTGGTAGCGGTAGAGCTCGCCCTCGAAGTTGCGCAGGAGGAGATCGTCGCCTTCGCGGCCGACGACGTAGTCGGGCAGGAGCGGGACCTTGCCGCCGCCGCCGGGGGCGTCGATCACGTAGGTCGGCACCGCGTAGCCGCTCGTGAAGCCGCGCAGCCGGCGGACGATCTCGAGGCCGGTCTCGACCGGGGTGCGGAAATGGGCGGAACCGGTGATGGGATCGCACTGGAAGAGGTAGTAGGGCCGCACCCGGTTGCGCAGGAGGCCGTGGAACAGAGCCTTGAGGACCTCGGCGTCGTCGTTGACGCCCTTGAGGAGGACGGTCTGCGAGCCGAGCGGCACGCCGGCATCGGCGAGCCGGGCGCAGGCCTCGGCGGTCTCGCGCGTGAGCTCGGCCGGATGGGTGAAGTGGAGGCTCATCCAGACCGGCCGGTGGCGGCGCAGGACGGCGATCAGGCCGCGGGTGATCCGCTGCGGCAGGACGACCGGCACCTTGGAGCCGATCCGCACGAACTCGACGTGGCGGATGGCCTTGAGGCGGCCGAGGAGCCAATCGAGCTTGTCGTCGCCGAGCGTGAGCGGATCGCCGCCCGAGATCAGGACGTCGCGGATCGTGGGCGTGGCCTCGATGTAGGCGAGCGCCTTCTCCCACTGGGCGTAGGCGAAGTGGTACTCGCCGCCGACCTCGCCCACGAGGCGCGAGCGGGTGCAGTAGCGGCAATAGGTCGAGCAGAAGGCGGTGGCGAGGAAGAGGACGCGGTCGGGATAACGGTGGACGAGGCCAGGGACCGCGGCGTCGTGGTCCTCGCCGAGCGGGTCGTCGGCCTCGCCGGGGGAGCGGACAGCTTCGGCGCCGACCGGGACGTGGGTGCGGCGCAGCGGCTCGCTCGGATCCTCGAGGCCCATCAGCGCCGCGTAATAGGGCGTGATCCCGACCGGGAGCGCGCCCTGGTGGCGGCGGACCGCCTCGCGCTCGTCCTCGGAGAGGCGGAAGACACGCTCGAGCTGGGCGAGCGTGCGCAGGCGGTTGCGCGCCTGCCAGCGCCAGTCGTCCCACTCGGCGCGGGAAGTGTCGGGAAAGAAACGGCGCTTGAAGGCGCGGGCCTCCGGCCCCATCGGAAACGCTTCGCGCCGCCTGGGCCGGGCCGTAC
>DAIOUO010000384.1:0-3225 GCA_036759485.1 Geminicoccaceae bacterium
GAAGAAGGCACTCTCTTCCTCGAGGGTGCGCCGGCGTGCCCGGGCCGTCGCCTCGTCGATGAGGCCGGCCGAGAGATCGGCGTCGATCGCCATCTGCTTGCCGGGCATGGCGTCGAGCGAGAAGCGGGCGGCGACCTCGGCGATGCGGCCCGAGCCTTTGGTGATCACCACGAAATTGACGATCACCAGGATCGCGAAGACGATCAGCCCGATCACGAAGCTGCCCTGCATGATGAAGCCACCGAAGGCGGCGATCACCTTGCCGGCGGCGACCGGGCCTTCGTGCCCCTCGGCCAGGATCAACCGTGTGGACGCCAGGTTGAGCGCGAGGCGCAGCATCGTGGCGATCAGGAGCACGGTCGGGAAGGCGTTGAACTCGAGCGGCCGTTCGATGAAGAGAGCGGTCAGGAGGATCAGTACCGAGAGGGTGATCGACACTGCCAACAGCAGGTCGAGCAGGAGCGGCGGCAAGGGCAGGATCAGGACGACCAGGATCGCCACGACGCCGAGGCCGAGCAGGACCTCGCCCTGGCGCAGCGAGCGGGCGAGGCTCGGCCAACCGGTGCCGAGCGCCCCCTGGACGGCGCTCAGCACGGCTCGGACTCCTCGGCCTGGGCGGCGGTCTCGTTGGCGGGTGGCGGCACGGGCAGCCCTTCCTCGACGAACTGTTTGAGCTTGTTGCGCAGCGTGCGGATCGAGATGCCGAGGATGGCGGCGGCGTGGGTGCGGTTGCCGAGGGTGTGGCGGAGCGTGTCGAGAATGAGGTCACGCTCGACCTCGGCGATGGTCCGACCGACCAGGGGGGTCGCCGCGGGGACGGCCGGCTGGCGAGCCGGCGGCGGTGAGCCGGGGGCGAGCACGATCGCCTCGGGACCGATCGTCGGTCCCCGGGCGAGCAGCACGGCGCGGTGCATGCAGTTCTCGAGTTCGCGCACGTTGCCGCGCCAGGAATGCCCGAGGA
This sequence comes from Geminicoccaceae bacterium, assembly GCA_036759485.1. GTDB lineage: Bacteria > Pseudomonadota > Alphaproteobacteria > Geminicoccales > Geminicoccaceae > JANXAZ01. Next base: position 962 of record DAIOUO010000384.1, read on the forward strand.
GCCGAGCGATCGCCTCCTCCGAGAGGTCGCGCTCGGGCAGGCCGTTGAGCTTCGCGAAGCGAACGGCGAAATGCCGCGCGAGCGCGACGATGTCGCGCGGCCGCTCGCGCAGCGGCGGCAGGTGCAGGCCCAGGACGTTGAGTCGGAAATAGAGGTCCTCGCGGAAGGTGCCCTTGGCCACCTCCTGCTGAAGGTCGCGGTTGCTCGTGGCGATCAGCCGGATGTCGACCTTGACCGGCCGCGAGCCACCCACTCGATCGATCTCGCGCTCCTGGATGGCCCGCAACAGCTTGGCCTGGAGGCGCGGCTCCATCTCGCTGATCTCGTCGAGCAGGAGCGTGCCGCCGCTCGCCTCCTCGAACTTGCCGAGCCGGCGGGCGACGGCGCCCGTGAAGGCGCCGCGCTCGTGCCCGAACAGCTCGCTCTCCAGGAGATTCTCCGGAATGGCCGCGCAATTGACGGAGACGAACGGGCCCTGGGCGCGTCGGCTGTGACGGTGGAGGAAGCGTGCCAGGACCTCCTTGCCCGTCCCGCTCTCGCCGGTGATCAGCACGCTCGCCTCCGCCGGCGCGTATTGGCGGGCGAGGTCGAGCACGGCACGCATCGCCGGGTCCTCGCTGATCGGATCGCGGGCGTCGCCCGCGAGGCTCGCGATCAGCGCAGCGATCAGCTCGGGGTCCGGCGGCAGCGGCAGGAAGTCCTTGGCACCCGCCCGGATCGCGGCGGCGGCGGCCCGCGGCTCGGCGTCGACCCCGTAGGCCACGACCGGCAGCCAGATCCGTTCGTTCGCGAGGCCCTGGACGACCGCGGCGACGTCCTGGCGCACGTCGACGAGCAGGAGATCGGCGCCGCGGCCTTCCCGGAGCTCGGCGAGGGCCTCGTCGATCCGGGCCCGATGCCGCACCTCGACGCCGCGACCGGCGGCGATCGCGCAGGCCTCGGCCACCTCTCGACCACGCTCGCCGACGACGAGAAGGCGCATCATTCGCTCTCCGAAACCGATCGCACGGGGCTCGCCACGGTCCTCTCCGCGGTTCGTCGCCGCACGAGCCCCCGCACCCGGCCGGTGTCGGCCGCCGGACCCACCGACGTCGACCGCCGGTTCTGTTCTCGCTGCCCCGTGACCCGCACGACCGCTCGACGACCGGCCGAATTCCGTTGCGTTCGAGCAGCCGGGCTTCGCCCGAAGGGACCACCCTTTCGCTGTTCGGATGGTGCGGCACCCTCGATCCGTGGCCGAATGTGCCCGCTCATGGGTTCCCCTTGACGATCTCGGTGAGTGTGACCGCGAGGCGATCGTCGACCACGAGCACCTCGCCGCGAGCGACCAGTCGGTCGTTGACCAGAACATCGATCGGCTCGCCCACCTTGCGGTCGAGCTCCACGACGGCGCCCCTCCCGAGGCGCAGCAGTCGGGCGACCGGAATGTTCGCGCGTCCGAGCACGGCCGAGAGCCGCAGCGGCACGTCGTAGACCGCGCTCAGCCCGGGCCGCGGAGCCTCTTCGCCCGATTCGCTGGCCGGCTCGCCGGCCGGACCCGTTTCGGCGAGGGGGTGGGCTTGGTCATCCGTCTCGAGCATCGTCGTCTCCCTTCGTCTCGGGGGCCGCACACGCGCCGGCTTCGGCCACCGCCCGGACGCGGTCGCGGACCGCGGCGGCCAATGCGCCCGCGTCGAGCTCGGCCCAGGTCTCGTCCACGGTGAGGCGGAGGAGTTCGCCTTCGGCGAACGGGCGGATCTCGTAACCCGCTTCGATACCGACCTCGGCCAAAAGGGCCGGCAGCCGTGGCGCGAGCAGCTCGAACTCGCCCTCGGGAACCTCCACGATCAGAGTCCGCGGTGCCGGCCGCCCCGCTCCGAAGGCTTCGGCCACCAGCTCTTCGAGGGCACGCAGGAGCCGCTCCTCGCGGAGCGTCGGCAGGAGCGCGTCGAGGGCGAGGGTCAGGAGGTCGCGGACGGTCTCTCGCAGGTACGCGTCCCGCTCGGCGAGATCGGCCCGCAGCCCCTCGACCGCGGCGAGGAGCCGCTCCCGAAGCACCCCCTCCTCGTCGCGGCAGGGAGCGGCGGTGGCCGCATCGGCGATGCGGGCGGCACGGGCCGCCACCGCGGCGCAGGCACGAGCGAGCTCGTCCTCGTCGAACAGCAGACCTCGCCCCACCGGCTCGTCGATCGCGGGCTCGCTCGAGATCGGCTCGGGAGCGGGGCGCTCGAAATCGTCGAGCTCGAACCGTCGCAGCCCGTCCGGCGAATGCGCCGGCCCCGCAC
>DAIOUO010000385.1:0-3218 GCA_036759485.1 Geminicoccaceae bacterium
GGGCGAGGAAGCCGACCACATCCAGGGGCATGGCCCGGTCGATCGCGAGGCTCTGTGGCGCGTAGCCGACCCGTAGGCCCGGGCGCACGAAGACCTCGCCGTCGTCGGGTGCGACCAGACCGAGAACCACTTTGACCAGGGTGGTCTTGCCGGCGCCGTTCGGACCGACGACGGTCAGCAGCTCTCCCTCGCGCAGCTCGAGATCGACACGATCGAGGATCGGCCGATCCCCGCGCACGACGGAAACGCCGCGGAGCGCTACCATGGTTGGAGCGACCGCTCGGTCGAGCGGTGTCGCCCGGGCCGAGCCCCGCGATGCTTGCGCCAGCACTGCGATATCCTATAACGTAGCTGCCAACGAGAGGATCCTGCCATGGCCGCAGCGGCTCGTCATCTCCTGAGCGTACTTCTGACGGTTGCCGTGACAGCTGGAACGGTCGGTGGTGCGAGTGCCGCGGAGGCGCCGAAGGTAGTCGTGTCGATCCTGCCGCTGCACGGCCTGGCGGCGGCCGTGATGGAGGGCGTCGGTCGCCCGCACCTCTTGGTGCCGCCCGGCTCTTCGCCGCATGCTTTCCAGCTCAAGCCCTCCGAAGCGCGCAAGCTGCAGGAAGCCGATATCGTGGTCTGGGTCGGCGAGGCTCTCGAGACTTTTCTCGAAAAGCCGCTGCGAACGCTTCCCGAGCGAGCGACCGTCGTCGAGGTCGCGAAACTTCCGGGTGTCGAGACGCTGCCGCCGCGGGAAGGTGGGGTGTGGGGCGAACACGAACACGGGCCGGACCACGGTGGTCGTGCGGACCATGATGGAGAGATCGACGGGCATCTCTGGCTCGACCCGACGAACGGCCAGGCGATCGTTCGGGCGCTCGGCGAGATCCTGGCGCAACGTGATCCCGGCAACGCCGAGCGCTACCGCGCCAACGCCGCCTCGGAAGTGGCGCGGATCGGCGATCTGGACGCCGACCTCGAGCGCCGGCTGAGGCCGGTCGCGAGCCGACCGTTCGTCGTGTTCCACGACGCCTATCACTATTTCGAGCGGCGTTACCGCCTCGCCGCGGCCGGGTCAATCACCGTGTCACCGGAGCGCCAGCCGAGCGCCAAGCGGCTCGCGGCGCTGCGCCGGACGATCCGGGACCGCGGTGCGGTATGCGTGTTCGCCGAACCGCAGTTCAAGGCCCCCATCGTCGCGAGCGTCGTCGAGGGCACGGGTGCTCGTATCGCCATGCTCGATCCGATCGGAGCGCCGCCGATCGAGCCGGGTCCCGAGGCCTACAGGACCCTACTCGACCGCCTCGCTCGCGACCTCGTCGGCTGCCTCGCGGGGCCGACCGGCTGAGCCGGGCTCAAGGCCGCTCCGGCGGATCGCGGCGCTGGAGCCGGGATTCCCGCCAGGCGACGTAGAGGACGGCGCCGAAGATGATCGTGCCACCGATCAGGGCGAACAGGTCCGGCCGTTCGGCGAAGAGAACCCAGCCGAGCAAGACCGCCCAGACGAGCTTGGTGAAATCCGCCGGCAGGACCTGGGTAGCCTCGGCCTCGCGGAAGGCCTGGGCGACCGCCACCTGACCCAGGCTGCCGATGGCACCGATCAGGAAGAGGAGCGCCAGGGCGCGGGCGTCCGGCCAGACCCAGACGGGCAGCGCGAAGGCGAGCGTGATCGGCATCAAGAACAGGGCGGCGTAGACGGTGATCCGCACGCTCGGCTCGCTGCGCGCCAAGACCTTGATGTCGATGAGCGCCCCGGCCCAAGCGAGCGAGCTCAAGGTGACCAGGATCTCGCCGAGATGGGGTGGCTGCAGACCCGGGCGGAGGACGAGGAGCGCCCCGCCGAAGCCGATCAGGACGGCGGCCAGCCGGCGGGGGCCGACCCGCTCGCGGAGCACCAGGGCAGCGAGGAGCGTGGCGAACAGGGGCGCGAGGAAGCTCAGCGCCGCCACCGTGGCGAGCGGGGTCAGCGTGACGCCGTAGAACCAGAGGAGCATCGCCACCGCGTTGAGGACGCCGCGGATCGCGTGCAGGTGCGGCACGCGCGTGCCGAGCGAGGCGAGCCCCGCGCGCAGCACCACCGGGACCAGCACGAGAAATCCGAAGAGATTGCGGAAGAACGCGATCTCGAACGGGTGGATCTCCGTACCCACGAGCCGGATCAGGGCGTTCATCGCCGCCGACCCGAGGGCGGCCACCATCATGAAAAAAACGCCCCGGGCGACGGCACCGCCGCGTAGCGACCGCAGCGGCGGGCTCGCGCCTGGGTCCACCGCCGTGGGCCGCCTAGAGTACCGCTTCGATCAGGAACGGCCCGGGCTCCTGCAGCGCAGTGGTGAGCAGGTCCCCCAGGGCCTCGGCGGTCTCGGCGCGCGCACCCGGCACACCCAGCCCTCGGGCGACCGACACCCAGTCGATCCGAGGTGGCTCGAGCGCGGTCAGCGCCCGCGTGGCGGCACCGCCCGGTGCCTCGCCGGTACGCTCGAGCTCGAGACCGAGGATCCGGTAGGCGCGGTTGGCGCAGACGATCGTCACGATGTCGAGCCGCTCGCGGGCCTGGGTCCAGAACGCCTGGAAGGCATAGGCGCCGCTCCCGTCCGCCTCGAGATTGATCACCTTGCGAGCGGGTGCCGCGAGCGCGGCACCGATGGCGAGGGCCGGCCCTTCACCGATCGCCCCACCGGTGAGCGCGAGCTGCGTGTGCGGCCGGGCCCGATGGGCGATGGCCGAGAAGGGATAGGCATTGGTCACCGCGGTCGGGACGACGATCGCACCCTCGGGGAGCAGGCGAGCGAGCAGTGCCGCGAGCTTGCCGCCGTCGAGTGGGCCCGTCGGGACCGGGGGCGGGTCGAACGGAGCTCCCGGGTCGTCGGTCGTGGCACCGAGCTCGGCCGCGAGCGTCTCGAGGGCGACGAGCGCGTCCTCCTCGGGGCCGGCCGCCCACACGACGCCGGGTCGGTCCTCGAGATAGCGCGAAGGCTTGCCCGGCCAGCCGAAGAAGGAGACCGGCCGCCGCGCACCGACGCCGACGATGTGGGCGAAGCCGTCGAGCAACGCCTGGGCCTGCTCGGGGAAGTAGGGAAGCCGGCGGACGGGCGGCAGGCCCGCACCGGTCTCGAGGCGGGCGAAGCCGGTCTCGCACAGCAGAGTCGCTCCGATCGCCCGGGCGATCCGACCGGCGAGCTTCAGCCCCCTGCCGTGCAGCGCGGCACCCCCCAGGAACAGCGCGCCGGGAC
>DAIOUO010000386.1:0-3214 GCA_036759485.1 Geminicoccaceae bacterium
AGCTCCTCGCCGGCCTGCCCGAGTTCCTCGCCGGCTCCTCCGAGCCGAGGCCGGCACCGTCGCCGACAGCGGCCGCCGATCCCCCTGCCGATCCCGGGCCGGCCTGGCACACACTGCCGGTCGAGGTCTGCGCAGCGCTTCTCGGCAGCGACCCGGAGCGCGGCCTGTCGACGGCCGAGGCCCGAGCCCGGCTCGCCCGCGACGGCCCCAATCGGCTGCCGGCCGTCCGCCGCCGCTCGGAACTCGCGATCCTCGCCGACCAGCTCCTCTCCCTGCCGGTGGGGCTGCTCGCGGTTTCGGCCGCGGTCTCGCTCGCCACCGGCGGGCTCGCCGACGCGGTCGTGATCCTGGGGGTGGTCGGCCTGAACGCCACGATCGGCTGGTACACCGAGAGCCGGGCCGAGCGGGTCATCGCGAGCCTCGAGCGCGGCGAGCCGCCGCCCGTGCCCGTGGTGCGCGACGGGGCGGTGCGGCGGGTCGCGGCCGAGGAGCTCGTGCGCGGCGACCTGATGCTGCTCGAGCCGGGCCTGCGGATCGCGGCCGACGGGAGGCTCGTCGCGGCCGACGGGCTCGCGGTCGACGAGAGCGCGCTCACGGGCGAGAGCCTGCCGGTCCACAAGCGGCTGGCGGCTCTTCCCGACCCGACGCTGCCGCTCGCCGATCGCCCCGATCTGGTCTTCAGGGGCAGCGTGGTCACGAGCGGCGTCGGCCGGGCGCTGGTCGTGGCGACCGGATCCGCGAGCGAAGCCGGCCGCATCCAGGCGCTGCTCGGCGACGTGGCACCCCCGCCCACGCCCCTGCAGCGCCGCCTCGACGAGCTCGGGCGCCGGCTCGTGCTCGCGAGCGTGGCGCTCTGCGCGGGCGTCTTCGGCATCGGGCTCCTGCGCGGGCTCGGCCTCTTGCCGATGCTCTCGACGGCGGTCTCGCTCGCGGTCGCAGCGTTGCCCGAGGGCCTGCCGGCGGTGGCGACCACCACCCTCGCCTTGGCGATCGGCCGGATGCGCGAAAAGGGTGTGCTCGTGCGCAGGCTCTCGGCGATCGAGACCCTGGGCTCGGTCCAGGTGCTGTGCTTCGACAAGACCGGCACCTTGACCCAGAACCGCATGGCGGTGGCGGCCCTGGGCCCGGGTGCGGGGCCGGCCTACCGACGGGGCACGACGGTCGAGGCCCTCCTGGGCCCGGCCGAGGCGCGGTCGCCGACCGTGGCCGATCTGTTGGCCGTAGCCGCACTCTGCAGCGAGGTCGAGCTCGACGGCGACGGGCCCGGAGCGGCGCTCGCCGGCTCGGCGACGGAAGCGGCGCTCGTCCGCCTCGCCCTCGAGGCGGGGCTCGACGTGAGGGGGCTGCGCGCCGCCCGGCCGCGCCTTCGGCTCGTGCCGCGCAGCGAGGAGCGGCCCTGGATGGCGAGCGTCCACGCGCTGCCGGGCGGGCGGACGCTCCTCGCCGTCAAGGGCAGCCCGGAGGCGGTTCTCGAGCGCTGCGCCCTGGTCCGCGAGGGCTCCGAGATCCTCCCGCTCGACGCCGAACGGCGCCGGCGGGCGCTCGCGATGAACGCCTCGCTGGCGGCGGAGGGCCTGCGCGTCCTGGGCTTCGCGATCGCCGAGCGGGAGGGAGACGAGCCGGCCGCGATCGAAGATCTCGTCTGGCTCGGGCTCGTGGGTCTCGCCGACCCGATCCGGCCCGGGATGCGCGAGCTCGCGCGGACGTTCCACCGCGCCGGGATCCGCACCGTGATGATCACGGGCGATCAGAGCGCCACCGCCTACGCGGTGGCCCGCGAGCTCGGCCTCGCCGGGGACGGGCCGATCGAGATCCTCGACAGCAGCCGTCTCGACCGCCTCGCGCCGGCGATGCTCGAGGCGCTCGCTCCGCGCGTCCACGTGTTCGCGCGGGTGAGCCCCTCGCACAAGCTCGCGATCGTACGGGCGCTCCAGCGCAAAGGTTTCGTGGTGGCGATGACGGGCGACGGGGTCAACGACGGTCCGGCGCTCGAGGCGGCCGATGTCGGGGTGGCGATGGGCCGGAGCGGCACCGAGGTCGCCCGCGAGATCGCCGACATCGTTCTCGCCGACGACGGGCTCTCGACCATGGCGACGGCCATCGCCGAGGGCCGCACGACCTACGCCGACATCGGCAAGGCCGTGCATTATCTCTTGTCCACGAACCTGTCCGAGATCGCGGTCACGGCCGCCGGGGTGGCGCTCGGCGCGGGGGCCGTCGTGAACCCGATCCAGCTCCTCTGGCTCAATCTCGTCTCCGACCCCGCACCGGCGCTCGCGCTCGCCCTCGAGCCGGCCGAGCCCGACGTGCTGCTGCGGCCGCCGCGCGACCCGAAGGCACCGTTCGCGACCACCGCCGAGCTCGCCCGCTACGCCCGCGAGGGCGTGATCATCGGCACGGGCGTGCTCGCCGCTTGGACAGCCGTGCGGGCTCTGCACGGCCCGGCCTCGGGACTGCCCGGAACGGTCGCCTTCCACACGCTCACCACCGCCCAGCTCCTGCACGCCCTCGTCTGCCGCGGCGAGCGTCGAAGCGTCCTGCCGGGCGGCCCGCCGCTGCCGCGCAATCCCTGGCTCGAGCTCGCGTTGGCGGCGAGCGCCGCCCTCCAGCTCGCGACGCTCCTCCTCCCGCCTCTGCGCCGCCTGCTGCGCCTTTCACCCCTCGGTCCGCTCGAGTTCGCCGCGGTGGCCGCCGGCAGCCTCGTGCCGCTTCTCGTCAACGATGCCCTCAAGCCCGCGGAGCCCGCCCCTGCCCCCGATCCTTCCGGATCGCCCCCGGACGGAGATCGACCGCCGTGATGCGCGACTTCGTCTTCACCTCCGAATCGGTGACCGCCGGTCACCCGGACAAGCTGTGCGACCGGATCAGCGACGCGATCGTCGACCGCTTCGTGGCCCTCGACCCCTTCGCCCGGGTCGAGGCCGAGTGCGCGGTCGCGACCGGCACGCTCTTCCTCGCCTGCCGCTTCGCCTCCGCCGTACGGCTCGACCTGCCCTCGATCGCGCGGACGACGATCGCGGAGGTGGGTTATGTCGGCGGTGCGTTCGACGCCGCGTCCTGCTCGATCCTGACGAGCCTCGCCGAGAGCACGACCGCGGCGCGCCTCGAGCTCGACGAGACGGCGCTCGACGATGCCGGGATCGAGGCGGTTCCGGCGACCCATCAGGTGACCGCCTTCGGTTTCGCCTGCCGGCAGACCACCGCGCTCATGCCG
>DAIOUO010000387.1:0-3213 GCA_036759485.1 Geminicoccaceae bacterium
CTCGGCGAAGTTGCAGGGCCGGTGACGGATGTCGAGCTGGAAGAGGAGGATCTCGTCCCAGCCGTCGCGGCAGGCGCCGGGCGAGCCGGGCAGGCAGAAGATGTAGGTGCCCTTGGCGACCCCGGCATCGGCTCGGCTCTGTAGGCAGGAGGTGCCGATCTTGGGGTAGGAGAGCATCCGGAAGAGCTCGCCGAAGCCTGGGATTTTCTTCTCGACTACCCGATCGAGCGCCTCGGGTGTGACGTCGCGGCCGGTCACCCCGGTACCGCCCGTGCTGATCACCACCTCCACCCCGGGATCCTCGATCCAGGCGCGGAATCGGGCGGCGATCAGATCCGCCTCGTCTTTGACGATCGCCCGGTCGACGAGCTCGTGGCCGGCGGCGCGGATCCGCTCGGCCAAGAGGTCACCCGAGCGATCGGTGCTCGGGTCGCGGCTGTCGGAGACGGTCAAGAGTGCGATCTTGAGCGGTCGGAAGGGGATCGTCTCGTCAATTCGGCCGGGCACGGGCGGACTCCTGGGCGTCCAGCCTCTCGAGCACGGGCCAACGGTTCTCGGCGAGGGCGAGGAGCTCGACGTTCTCCTGGCCGAGGCGCGCCCGGTAGACCCAGAGGTTGGTCAACACCTTCTTGATGTAGCCGCGCGTCTCGGCGAGGGGAACGCTCTCGATGAAGAGCAGCGGGTCGTCGCGAGTGCCCTTGAGCTCGCGTTCGAGCCAGGCCGCGACCCGGTTCGGCCCGGCATTGTAGGCCGCCACGACGTGGATCAGGCTGCGGCCGAGCTGGCGGTTCTCGGCCAGCTGGAGGATCTTGTGCTGGCCGAGTTCGATGTTGAGGTCGGGATCGAGCAGTGCCCCCTTGCCGGCATAGGCGATCTTCGCCCGGCGGGCGACCTCGAGGGCGGTCTCCGGCATGACCTGCATCACGCCGACGGCGCCGCGCGGGCTCCGCGCGTCGATGTCGAAGCCGCTCTCGGCACGGATCAGGGCGTAGACCAGGGCGCGGTCGACCCGGAAGCCGCGCGGCGGGCTCCAGCGCGGCACCGGATAGAGCGCGCCGTCGTGCCGCCGGCCGTCGAGGAGCCGCATCCGCTGGGCGACCTTGAGCTGGGCGCCGGGCAGACCAACGGCCTCGGCGAGGGCGATCAGGGCGTGGCCGAGCTCGAGCCGGGCCTTGCCGGCGATCGCCAGGATCTCGGCCTCGACCAGCCGCGGCTGGCCGACCTGGGCCAGGGCGAGGGCGCGGCGCGAGCCGGGGTAGCGGACCAGGAGGTCGACCATCTCGGCCCGAAGGCCCGGCTCTTCCCATTCCCAGCTCATGGGCAGACCGAGCACGGTCTGGGCGAGGAGGCCGTAGAAGTCGCGACTCGAGCGGGCGGCGAGCCGCAGATAACGGCCCACCTGCTGCGGTCGACCGGCGGCCAGGTGCGCGCGAGCCGCCCAGAAGGCGGCGGTCGCCACTTCCTCGCCGTCCGCTCCCTCGCGGTTGGCGAGACCGCCCAGCAGTTCGGCGGCTCGATCGAATTCGCGTTTGCGCCAGGCGGCGAGCGCCTCCTCGAGCTGCCGCCGCGGCGGCCCACCGGATTCGCCCCGCCGCGGCTCCTCGCTCGTCGCGAGGTTCACGCGCGGATCGGGCGGGAGCCGGGCACCGTCGGGCCGTTTGGCGAGCGCGAGGCGGTGGATGCGGGGGGCCTGGGGCAGGTCGCTGTAGCGCTCGAGCCAGGCCACGAGCTCCTCGTAGCTCGTCTCGTAATGTCGGCCGAGATAGCGCTCGGCGAGCACGTGGCCCAAGAGGATCCGACTGCCCAGCTGGGCGAGCCGGGCATCGGCCTCGGCCGTACGGCCCTTCGCCTGGAGCGCGAAAGCGTCGCGGTAGCGGGCGACGTCGTCGTAGCCGAGCGGGCTCGGGACGATCCAGCCGGAGGCGGGCGGGCCGTCGAACGGCTGCAACCGGGCGGTCTGGAGCTGGACCGGCTCGGCCCGCGTCACGCCGCCCGAGGCGAGGCCGTACAGGCCGAAGGCGAGAGCCAGACCCGCTCGGCTGCGGGCGGCTCGAAGGGTAGGTCCGAGTATCGTCAAGCCGGGATGCCTCTCGTCATGGTCGGGATCTCAAGGGGCGTGCTCGGCGGGGGCTCCTCCTCTGGGCAGGATGCGGGCCGGGCCGGTCTCGATCCCGAGCCGGCGAAGTTCCTCGGAAAGTTGCAAGAGATCCCGCCAGGCCAGCCGCTTCTGCATCGGCTGGCGCAGGAGATAGGCGGGATGGAAGATCACGAAGGCGGGGATCGCCGGTCGCCCGCCGCCGGGCTCGTAGCGGAAGCGCCGGCCGCGCAGCCGGGTGACCCCTTCGCTGGCGCCCAACAACGCCTTGGCCGCGATCCCACCCACGAACACCAGCACCGCCGGTTGCAAGAGCTCTATCTGCCGCTCGAGAAAGGGCAGGCAGGTGGCGAGCTCGAGCGGGGTCGGGGCGCGGTTGCCGGGCGGCCGCCAGAAAACGGTGTTGGTGATGTAGACCCGCGTCCGGTCGAGCCCGATCGTGGCGAGCATCCGGTCGAGCAGCTTACCCGACGGGCCGACGAAAGGCTTGCCCTGGCGGTCCTCTTCGACCCCCGGGGCCTCGCCCACGAGCATCACCCGGGCGGCCGGGTTGCCGTCGCAGAGGCACAGCCGCGTGGCGGTCGCCTTGAGCGGGCAGAGATCGAAACCCTCGAGCGCCCGGGCCAGCTCCTCGAGCGAGCGGCAGCTTCGAGCGAGCGCACGGGCGCCCGCGACCGGCGCGGCTTCGGCCAGCCGGTCGATCGCCGACGGCCTGGTCGGCGCAGCGCTCGCGGCCGCTACCGGCTCGACGACGGGCGCTGCGGGTTCCGCGGGCTGCGGCTCGGGTTCGACCGTGGCCGGTCGGACCGGGGCGGGGCACGGGTCGTCGAGGCAACAATCGACGCCCATCGCCGCCTGCCAGTCGAGCCACGCCGCGACCGCCACCCGACTGTCGCCGGTCGGATCGCCCGGCGTCGCCATCACGCCCGTGCCGCTCACGTTCGTCGGGCCCGCATGGCCCGCGTTTCCTCCCGCGAGGCTCGGCCGGTCGGTCGGCCCCTGAGCGGCGGTGCACCCCCGGGTGCCCGCCGGCGATCTGCCCAACCAGGAGGTGCGCAGACCGCCCCGACGCTGCTACCGACGCACCGGTCCGCGCTTTATTCCACGGTCCCGACGGC
>DAIOUO010000388.1:0-3204 GCA_036759485.1 Geminicoccaceae bacterium
GCCCCGGACAGGGCCTGGCCGAGCCCCTCTGCCGGCCGATCAGCGCTCGATCGTGACCCCGGCCGCGGCGCAGGCGGCACGGATCGCCTCGTTGCCCATCGTGGCGTAGCGCAGAGGCTCGGCCTTCTTCGGATCCTGCTCGGCCTCGACCACGACCCAGCCGCGATAGCCCGCTTCGGCGAGGAGCCTCGCCAATTCCTCGAAGTCGACGCAGCCCTCGGGATCGCCGGGCACGGTGAACACGCCCTCGATCACGCCCCTGAGGAAGCTCCAGCGCTCGCTCCGAACCTTCTCGAGAACGGCAGGGCGCACGTTCTTGGCGTGCACGTGGAGGATGCGGTCCGCATGCCGCCGGAAAGTCGCGGCCACCTCGCCGCCCGCGAAGGTCAGATGGCCGGTGTCGAACAGGAGCCCCACGCTCCTGTCCGTGTTGGCCATCAACAGGTCGATCTCGGCCTCGGTCTCGACCACCGTGCCCATGTGGTGGTGGTAGGCCATCGGGCACTCTTCGGCCGCCAGCCAATCCGCGAGCTTGGTGAGCTTCTCGCCGTAGCGGCGCAGATCGTCGGGCTTCAGTTTCGGCCGGTCGGCGACCGGCACGCTCATCCGGTTCTGCACCGTACCGGTGGTCTCGGCATAGACCAGTACCGGACAACCCATCGCCTGGAGGAGGTGGAGGTGCGGGGCGAGCCGCTTCTTCTCCTCCTCGAGCGTCAGGTCCAACAGCCCGCCCGAGAACCAGCCCGAGACCAGCACGAGCCCGTGCGCCTCGAGCAGCGGGCGGAGCTCTTTCGGATCGTTCGGGAACTTGCCGCCCTTCTCGATGCCCGAATAGCCCGCTCGCGCCGTCTCGGCGAGGCAGCGCTCGAGCGGGATGTCGCCGCCGAGCTCGGGCAGGTCGTCGTTCGACCAGCCGATCGGATTGATGCCGAGCCGCACGCTCGCCTTCGCTCGCTCCGCCACGGCTCACACTCCCACCCGCTGACGCTGCTTGCCGGCCCGGTGTTGGGCGAAGGCTTCCTGCACGCTCGCCCGGGCGCTCACCTCGGGCGTGCCGCACTCCCACCAGGCGCCGTTGCCCTCGGTCCAGTCCCGGGCCTGCACCTCGACGTGGATCACGGTCGTCCGATCGGCCGCCTTGGCGCGCCGGAAAGCGTCCTCGAGCTCGCCCACCCCCCGCGCACGAATCCCGATCGCCCCCATCGCCTCGGCGTGCTTGGCGAAATCGACCCGAACGAGCTCGCCCGCCCGGCGGCAGTCCTCGAGCTGGTTGTTGAACGAGGGGATGCCCTTGGCCCGCTGCAGCCGGTCGATCACCGCGAAGCCGCCGTTGTCACAGATCACGACGATCAGCTTGTGGCCGGTCAAGACGCTCGAATAGATGTCGGAGTTCATCATCAAATAGCTGCCGTCACCCACCATGACGACGACGTCGCGCGAGGGGTCGGCCATCTTGGCGCCGAGCCCGCCCGCGATCTCGTAGCCCATGCAGGAGAAACCGAACTCGCAATCGAAGGTCGAGGTCGCCCGGCCACGCCAGGCCATGCACAGCTCGCCCGGTAGCCCACCCGCCGCGGTGAGCGCCAGATCGCGCGGATCGACGAGCCGGTTCACGATGCCGATCACCTGGGCGTAGCTCGGCACCTCGGCGTTGGTCGGTCGGGTCCGCTCGTCGATGAAAGCGTTCCACTCGGCGTAGCGCTTCTCGCCCGTGGCGAGCCAGTCGGCCGGTGCACGCCAGTCGCCGAGCGCGGCATCGAGCTCCTCGAGGGTGACGAGCGCGTCGCCCACCACCGGCTGCGCCAGGTGCTTGGTCGCATCGAACCGCGCGGCGTTGATCGCCACGATCCGCGCCTCGGGGTGGAAGAGCGACCAGGAGCCGGTCGTGAAGTCCTGCAACCGGGTGCCGATCGCGAGCAGGAGATCGGCCTCGGCGGCCATGGCGTTGGCGGAGCTCGAGCCCAGGATCCCGATCGGGCCCACGTTGCAGGGATGCTCGTGCAGCAGCACGGTGCGGCCGGCGATCGTCTCGGCGACCGGCAGGGCGCGCCGCTCGGCCACGGCCGCGAGCACCGCTTCGGCCTCGCTGTAGCGCACCCCGCCACCGGCGATCACGAGCGGCCGCCGTGCCGCCCGCAGAAGAGCCACCGCCTTCTCGAGCTCGCGCCGGTCGGGCCGCGGTCGCCGCGGCTCGTGGACCACGGGCTCGAAGAAGCGCACCGGCCAGTCGAAGGCCTCGCCCTGGACGTCCTGGCAGAGGCCGAGGAAGGCCGGGCCGCAGTCGGCCGGGTCGAGCATGGTGGCGAGCGCCTGCGGCAGCGAGGCGAGGAGCTGTTCCGGCCGCGTGATCCGGTCCCAATAGCGCACGACGGGCTTGAAGGCGTCGTTCACCGAGATCGTCGGATCGCCGAACTGCTCGACCTGCTGCAGCACGGGATCGGGCGCTCGGCTCGCGAAATAGTCGCCCGAGAGCAGAAGGACGGGCAGCCGGTTGGTGTGACCGACCCCGGCGGCGGTGACCATGTTCGCGGCCCCCGGACCGATCGAGGACGTGGCGACCATGATCTGCCGCCGCCGTTTCGCCTTGGCGAAGCCGAGGGCGGCGAGCGCCATGCCCTGCTCGTTCTGGCCGCGCCAGGTGGGCAACTCGTCCCTGGCCGCCTCGAGCGCTTCCGAGAGGCAGGTCACGTTGCCGTGGCCGAAGATCGCGAACACGCCCGGGAAGAGCGGCACCTCCCGCCCCTCGATCCGGGTCCGCTGGGCGATCAGCCAGCGCACGAGCGCCTGGGCCATGGTCAACCGGACCGTCCGCATGGGCCTCCCTCCCCGCTGCGCGAGGCGGACCATACAGCCCGCCGTGCCCGGGGCAAGGCGCGAGCGGCGGGCCCCGCCCCGCGTACCGGCCGCGCGGGCCGAGGGGCGGAGAGCGGTGGCCGACCGCGTCGCGATCGCTCCGGCCTCATCGCCGCCCGCGGACGGAAGGGTTCCGATGCCCGGGTCCGGGCTGGGCTCACCCCTCCCGTGTCACTGTGACCGCCGCGCGCCGGCGCCGGGTCGGCGAGCCTCCTCTCGCATCGCGGTCGCGGCACCCGCTCTCGGCGCGGCGTCCTTTCGTGTCCCCGCCGCGGCCGCGGGACCGTGCGCTCGGCGCGCGCCGCCCTCCTCGTGATCGTCGAAACGGCCCCGTGTCGGCCCCCGCCACCC
>DAIOUO010000389.1:0-3181 GCA_036759485.1 Geminicoccaceae bacterium
GTCCTCGCCGCCAACGGCGAGGACCTGGCCGAGGCCCGGGCGCGCGGGCTCGGCAAGGCGATGCTCGACCGGCTCATGCTCGACGAACAGCGGGTCGAGGCGATCGCCCGCGGGCTCGAGGAGATCGCCGAGCTGCCCGATCCGGTCGGCACCGAGCTCGCCCGCTGGACCCGGCCGAACGGGCTCGACATCGCCCGCGTGCGGGTCCCGCTCGGGGTGATCGGCATCGTCTACGAGAGCCGACCGAACGTCACGGCCGATGCCGGTGGCCTCTGCCTCAAGGCCGGCAACGCCGCGATTCTGCGGGGCGGCAGCGAGAGCTTCCGCTCGAGCCGGGCGATCCTCGCCTGTCTCCACGCGGGGCTCGAAGCAGCGGGCCTGCCGACCGCCGCGATTCAAGCCGTTCCGACGACGGATCGCGCTGCGGTCGGGCATCTGCTCAAGATGAACGAGTTCGTCGACGTGATCGTGCCCCGCGGTGGCAAGTCCTTGATCGAGAGGGTCTATGCCGAGAGCCGGATTCCCGTGCTCGCCCATCTCGAGGGCAATTGCCACACCTATCTCCACGAGAGCGCCGATCTGGACATGGCGGTGGCGGTGACGGTCAACGCCAAGCTCAGGCGCACCGGGATCTGCGGGGCGACCGAGACGCTCCTGTGCGATCGGGCGGCTGCCGCTCGGCTCCTGCCGCCGGTGCTCGACGCCTTGATCCGGCGCGGCTGCGAGATCCGCGGCTGCCCCGAGACCTTGGCCCTCGAGCCGCGCGCGGTGCCGGCGACCGAGGCCGACTGGTTCACCGAGTATCTCGACGCGATCCTGGCGGTGAAGGTGGTGGCGGGGCTCGACGAGGCGATCGAGCACATCGAGCGCTACGGCTCGCACCACACCGATGCCATCGTCGCCGAGGACCGGGTCGCCGCGGAGGCTTTCCTCGCCCGCGTCGACAGCGCGATCGTGCTGCACAATGCGAGCACCCAGTTCGCCGACGGCGGCGAGTTCGGGATGGGTGCGGAGATCGGCATCGCCACCGGTCGGCTGCACGCCCGCGGACCGGTCGGCGTCGAGCAGCTCACGACCTTCAAGTACGTGGTGCGCGGCAGCGGCCAGTGCCGACCGGGCTGACGCTCGCCGGACCCGCGCCGCCTGCGGATCCGACGGGCGGGCTCAGGCGGCGGGTGCGGCTGCTCTTGCCGGTGGAGCCGGACGCACCGCGGGAGGCGGTGACGCCGGTCGGCCGGCGGTTGCGGGTGGGCCTGCTCGGCGGCTCGTTCAACCCGGCCCACGAAGGGCACCTGCATGTCAGCCTCGAGGCCCTGAAGCGGCTCGGTCTCGATCGGGTCTGGTGGCTCGTGAGCCCGCAGAACCCGTTGAAGCCCCGGGCCGGCATGGCGCCCTTCGCCGCCCGCTTCGCCTCGGCCTTGGCGATGGCGCGCCATCCGCGGATCCGGGTTCTCGACCTCGAGCGGCGGTTCGGCACGACCTACACGATCGATCTGCTGCGCCGGCTCGCGGGCTGGCGCGAATACCGCTTCGTGCTCTTGTTGGGGGCCGACAACCTGGCCCAGCTCCCCCGCTGGCGGCACTGGGAGGAGATCGTGGCTCGCGTGCCGGTTGCCGTCGTCGAGCGTCACCCCTATGTTCGTGCTGCGTTGGCCGGGCCCGCGGCGCGGCGGCTCGCCGGAGCCCGGGTGGACGCGGCCGAGGCGGGTACGCTCGCGGAGCGGTCGCCACCCGCCTGGGTGTACCTCAAGGTCCGCCCGCATCCGGCGTCGAGCACGGCGATCCGGGCGACCGGGGTTTGGCCGCCCGGGTGAGCGACGAGCCCGCGCCCGGGCGAGCAGGAGGACGAGCGATCGACGAGTCCCGATCCGCCGACGGCCCGAACCGACCGCAGGCCGCGGCCGCTCTTTCGAGCGACGAGCTCCTTGGCCTCGTGACGCGCTCGCTCGAGGACGACAAGGCACTCGACCCGGCGATCATCCCCCTCCAGGGCAAGACCCAGATCGCCGACTGGATGGTGGTGGTGACCGGCACCTCGAGCCGGCACATCGCTTCGATGGCCGACAAGCTCCTCTTGCGCCTCAAGGAGGCGGGGCACGGTTCGGCCTCGGCGGAAGGGCGCGAGGACCCGCAGGCCTCCTGGATCCTGATCGATGCGGGCGATGTGATCGTGCACCTGTTCCGCGCCGAGACGCGCGCCTTCTACGACATCGAGAAGCTCTGGTCGCTCTTGCCGCCGACCCGCGCCGCGGCCGGCTAGACGGCTGCCATGCGCTGCCTCGTGCTGGCCGTCGGCCGCTGCCGCGACCGGCCGATCCTCGAGCTGGTCGAGCGTTATCGGGCCCGGCTGCCCTGGCCACTCGAACTCGCCGAGGTCGAGGCGGCGACCGGCGATCCGCAGCGCCGGCGTTTCGAGGAGGGCCGGGCGCTCCTCGCGCGGCTGACGCGAGACGACCTCCTCGTGGCGCTCGACGAGCGGGGCGAGACGCTCACGAGCCTCGAGCTCGCCCGGCGAGTTGGACGCTGGCGCGAGGAGGGGCGGCGGGTGGTCTTCGCGATCGGCGGGGCCGACGGGCTCGACCCGGCGGTGACCGCGCGGGCCGACCTCGTGCTCGCCCTCGGCCGGCTCACCCTGCCGCACGAGCTCGCCCGGCTCCTGCTCGTCGAACAGCTCTACCGGGCGCACAGCATTCTCGCGGGCCACCCTTACCATCGGGCGTGATGCCGCCTTGGCGGCCGCTCGCGGCGCCCCTAGAAGCGCGGCGCCGCCACCAGAGGTGCCGTCCCCGGAGGAAGCGATGCGCGATTTCCACTTGCTCGGCCGCTCGACGGCCTACGGGGTCCAGGGGATGGCCGCGACCTCGACGCCGCTCGCCACCCTGACCGCCCTCGACGTCCTCCGCTCGGGCGGCAACGCGGTCGACGCGGCGCTGGCGGCGGTCGCGGTGCAGTGCGTGGCCGAGCCGGCGATGACCGGCATCGGCGGGGATTGCTTCGCGCTCGTGGCCCCGGCCTCGGGCGGTGTCGTGGCGATCAACGGCTCGGGCCGGGCACCGGCAGCGGCGACGGTCGAGCGGCTTCTGGGGGAGGGTCTGCGCGAGATCGGCCCCGGCAGCCCGCACGCGGTGACGGTGCCCGGGGCGCTGCGGGCCTGGCAGCTCCTCGCCGAGCGGTTCGGGAC
>DAIOUO010000390.1:0-3148 GCA_036759485.1 Geminicoccaceae bacterium
CACCCACATCAACATCGTGGACACGCCCGGCCACGCCGATTTCGGCGGCGAGGTGCCGCGCGAGCGTTTCGTGCCGGCAGCCCTGCGCGATCGTGCCTACGGGCCCGGGCCCTTGCCGGTCCACCCCGAGCAGAACCTCGCCGCCCCCTTCCTCACCGCGCTCATGCTGCACCTGGCCGAGGTCCGCCCGGGCGACGTCGTCCTCGAGACCGGCACCGACACGGGCTATCTGGCGGCCCTCCTGGTCCGGCTCGGTGCGCGGGTGGCGAGCGTCGAGATCCTGCCCGAGCTCGTCGCCCTCGCCCGCCGGCTGCTGGCCGACCAGCCGGCGGATCGGCTCGCCATCGCCGAGGGCGACGGCTACGACGGCTGGCCCGAACGCGGGCCGTTCGACGCGATCATCGTCAAGGGGGCGGTCGACCATCTGCCACCGCCGCTTTTGGCCCAGCTCAAGCCGGGTGGCAGGCTCGTGCTGCCGCTCGGCCCGGCCGACGGGCCGCAGCATCTCACGGTGGTGATCCGCCGGCCCGACGATCGCTTCGAACTCCGCCGGGTCCTGCCGGTCCGCTTCTCGCCCTTCCAGCGCGGCGGCCGAACCTGACCCTCGGGCTCGCGCCCGGCCCGGTGATCCGGCCTCGCCCGTGCCACGTAGCAGAGCGTGTCGAGACGGCTGTCGGCCGACCGGCACCGCGCCCGCCGGCTCGATCTCCCCCGGGGCCGGCGGGCGCACCCGGCGGCGGGTTCGGGAGGCCTCGTGCGGATCGCGATCGTGGGCTCCGGTATCGGCGGGCTCGCAACCGCTTGGCTCCTCGACCGTCGTCACGAGGTGACGCTGTTCGAGGCGGAACCGCGGCCCGGCGGACACAGCCACACCGTCGATGTCCGGTCGGGCGGCCGCAGGGTCCCGGTCGACACGGGCTTCATCGTCTACAACGAGCACAATTATCCGAATCTGACCCGGCTCTTCGCCGGGCTCGGCGTGCCGACGCGCTGGAGCGACATGTCGTTCGCGGCGAGCCTCGAGGACGGCCGCTTCGAATATGCCGGTCACTCCCTCGCGGGCCTGTTCGGCCAGCCGGCCAACCTGCTGCGACCTCGATTCCTCCGCCTCCTCTTCGACATTCCACGCTTCGACCGCGCCGCCCGCCGCTTCCTCGCCGAAACGCCCGACGATCCCGCGACGGTAGGCGAGCTGCTCGCCCGGCTGCGGTTCGGTTCGGGCTTCGTGCGCGGCTATCTCGTCCCGATGGCGGCGGCCATCTGGTCGGCGCGGCCGGCGAGCGTGCTCGAGATGCCGGCCGCGAGTCTGTTGCGCTTCTTCGACAATCACCGGCTGCTCGGCATCCGTGCTCACCATCGGTGGCGCACCGTGGTCGGCGGCTCGCGCCGCTACGTGGCGGCGATGGCGGCGGCGCTGCGCGGCCGACTGCGGCTCGCCTCTCGCGTGCGCGCGGTCCGCCGCGTGCCGAGTGCCGTCGAACTCCTGGTCGAGGGGGCGGGCGTCGAGCGCTTCGACCGCGTGGTCCTCGCCTGCCACGCCGACCAGGCCCTGTCGATCCTGAGCGATGCCGATGCCGAGGAGCGGGCGATCCTCGGTGCCATCCGCTTCCAGCCGAACCGGGCGGTGCTGCACCGCGACCCGGCGCTGATGCCGCGCCGGCGACGTTGCTGGGCCTCCTGGAACTATCTCGCTCCGCCGGGCACGGATCCGGCAGCACCCGCGAGCGTCACCTACTGGATGAACCGGCTGCAGGGCCTCGATACCGGAGAACCGATTCTGGTCTCGCTCAACCCGCCGCGCGAGCCGCGTGCCGAGCTCGTCCATGGTGTCTTCGACTATGCCCATCCGGTCCTGGACGGCCCGGCGCTCCGAGCGCAGGCCGCATTGCCGCGCATCCGGGGGCGCGGTGGGGTCGACTATGCCGGCGCCTGGCTCGGTTGGGGCTTCCACGAGGACGGGCTGCGCGCGGCGATCGAGGCGGCCGCGGCGGTCGGCGTGCGACCGCCCTGGGAGGAGCCGGGCACGGCGCCGGTCAGCTCCGCCCCGCCGAGGGCAGGAGCCCGCGTCGCGTGAGCGCATTCCGCTCCTGCCTCTATCGCGGCCGGGTGATGCACCACCGCCGGCTCCCCTTCGAGCATCGCTTCGTCTACCGGGTCTTCTCTCTCTATCTCGACCTCGACGAGCTCGAGGCGATCGACGCCCGGCTGCGGCTCCTCTCGGTCGAGCGCCGCAATCTCCTCTCCTTCTACAATCGCGACCACGGTCCCCGCGACGGCTCGCCGCTTCCGCCCTGGGTGCTGGCGCGGCTCGCCGCACGCGGCATCGTCCCGCGCCGGCCGCGGATCGCGCTGCTCTGCCTGCCGCGGGTTCTGGGCTACGTGTTCAATCCCTTGAGCATCTATTTCGCCTATGACGGCGAGCGGCTCGCGGGCGTGGTCTACGAGGTCAAGAACACCTTCGGCGAGCAGACCGTCTACGTGCTGCCCGCCGCGCCGCGCCGGCAGGAGCGCCTGCCCGTCGCCCAGGGCTGCGCCAAGGACTTCTACGTTTCCCCCTTCATCGCCATGGACGCGCGCTACGCCTTCCGCTTCCGCGAGCCGGACGAGCGGCTGGCGTTCGCCGTCCGGGAGACGGTGGGCGAGGGGCTGCAGCTGGTCGCGAGCCACACCGGCGAGCGGTTGCCGCTCGACGACCGGTCGATCCTGCGCTGCCTGCTCGGTGATCCCTTGATGACGTTCAAGGTGATCGCCGGCATTCATTGGGAAGCGGCGCGGCTCTGGCTCAAGGGGGCCCGCTACTTCCCACGTGAAGGTGATCGGTAGAGGCGGCGCGCCACCCCCTGATGGAGACCTCCGGGATCGGCACGACCATGGAACCCTCGAGCGCCGGCCGGGCCGGCGACCGGCTCTCCCCGCCCGCCCGGCCGGCGCCCGGCGGGCCCCTCCTGCGCCGGATGGTCGAGCGGATCGGCGAGCTGCGCCGCGGCAGCCTGCGGCTGATCCTGCCCGACGGTACGGTGCGGCTCCTGCGTGGTGGCGAGCCCGGTCCCTCGGCCGACCTCGAGGTCCACAGTGCCCGCCTCGCCACGCGCACCCTCCTGGGCGGCAGCGTCGGCTTCGCCGAGAGTTATCTCGCGGGCGAGTGGGA
>DAIOUO010000391.1:0-3139 GCA_036759485.1 Geminicoccaceae bacterium
CTTCTGATCGACCGGTTGGTAGGCCGTGCAGGAGGCGAGGGCGAGCGCGCCCAGAAGGGCGATCGTCCCGGGCATCCGGACACGGCGCGGTCGGACCCACATGGCGCGACGTTAACGAGGCCGACGGGTCGCGATCAAGAGGTCTCGGGCCACTCGAGAAGGCCCAACGCGTTGGCGAGATGTCGAAACGTCGGCCGGTGTGTCATGTCGAGGTGGATCGGGGTCACCGAGACCCAGCCATCGGCGACCGCGGCGAGGTCGGTGCCGGGCTCGGGCGGCCGCTCCTGTTTGAGGGCACCGATCCAGACATAGGGCTCGCCGCGCGGATCGAGCCGCTCGACCAGCTGGTCGCCGATCTTCTTCTTGCCCTGGCGGGTGATCTTCACGCCCTTGACCCTGCGGGCCGGAACGTCGGGCAGATTGACGTTGATCAGGACGTCCTCGGGCCAGGTCATGGCGGCGAGCCGGCGGACCACCTCCGGGGCGTGCCGCTCGGTCGTGGCCCATTTGATCTTGTGGCGGTCGCGGCTGACCTGGGAGAGGGCGATCGCCGGCACACCCAACAGCACCGCCTCCATGGCGGCGGCGATGGTGCCGGAGTAGGTGACGTCGTCGGCCAGGTTGGCGCCGTGGTTGACGCCGGAGAGCACGAGGTCGGGCCGCGGCGGCGGGATCAGCTTCTGGATCGCGAGCAGCACGCAGTCGGTCGGCGTGCCGTCGACCGCGATGTGCCGCTCGGAGACCGGTCGCCAGCGCAGCGGCCGGCGCAGCGTCAAGGAGTGGCCGGCGCCGCTGTGGTTGGTCTCGGGGGCGACGACCCAGACGTCGTCGCTGATCGTCCGAGCGACCTGCTCGAGGAGCTTGATGCCGTGCGCCTGGATGCCGTCGTCGTTGGTGACCAGGATGCGCACGCTCAACCCTCCGGCTCGAGGCGGTCGATCCCGTCCATGTAGGGGACGAGCGCCCCGGGCAGGCGGATCGAGCCGTCCGCCTCCTGGAAGTTCTCGAGGACGGCGATCAGCGTCCGGCCGACGGCGAGGCCCGAGCCGTTGAGGGTGTGGACGAAGCGCGGCGCACCGCCGACCGCGGGCCGGAAGCGGGCCTGCATCCGCCGGGCCTGGAAGTCGGTGCAGTTCGAGCAGGAGGAGATCTCGCGATAGACGCCCTGACCGGGCAGCCAGACCTCGAGATCGTAGGTCTTGGCCGAGGCGAAGCCGGTGTCGCCGCTGCACAGGAGGACCACCCGGTAGGGCAGCTCGAGGCGCTTCAAGACCTCCTCGGCACAGGCCGTCATCCGCTCGTGCTCGGCGGCGCTGGTTTCCGGGGTGGTGACGCTCACGAGCTCCACCTTGAGGAACTGGTGCTGGCGGAGCATGCCCTTGGTGTCCTTGCCGGCGGCCCCGGCCTCGGAGCGGAAGCAGGGGGTGCAGGCGGTGAAGCGCAGCGGCAGGGAGGCCTCGGACAGGATCTCGCCCGCCACGAGGTTGGTGAGCGGCACCTCGGCAGTCGGGATCAGCCAGTGGCCGGAGTCGGTCCGGAACAGGTCCTGGGCGAACTTCGGCAGTTGCCCGGTACCGAACAGCGCCTCGTCGCGGACCAGGAACGGCACCGAGACCTCGCGGTAGCCGTGCTCTCGGGTCTGCAGGTCGAGCATGAAGGCGGCGAGCGCCCGCTCGAGGCGGGCGAGCTGGCCTTCGAGCACGACGAAGCGGGCACCGCTCAGCTTGGCGGCGCGCTCGAAGCGCATGCCGAGGCGGGCGCCGAGCTCGTCGTGGGGTTTGGGCTCGAAGGCGAAGCTGCGCGGCCGACCGACCAGCCGCACGACCCGATTGGCGGTCTCGTCGGGCCCGTCGGGCACGTCCTCGGCGAGCCGGTTGGGGTGGCTCGCGAGCAGGCTCTCGAGACGGGCCTGGAGCTCGCGCAGCCGCTCCTCGCCGGCCTTCACCTCGTCCTTGAGGGCGGCGACCCGGGCCAGGAGCGGGGTGGCATCGGCGCCCCTGCGCTTGGCCTCGCCGATCTCGCGGGAGAGCCGGTTGCGCTCGGCTTGGCGCTCCTGGAGGGTGGTCTCGAGGGCCCGCCGTTCGGAATCGACGGCGAGGATGTCGGCGGCGGCGGGCGGCAGGCCGCGGCGCGCGAGCGCGCGGTCGAACGCTCCGGGATCGTCGCGGAGCCAACGCAGATCGTGCACGGGGTCAGGCCTTCTCGGGCGAGCGCGGGGCGGCCGGCAGGCAAGGGGAA
This sequence comes from Geminicoccaceae bacterium, assembly GCA_036759485.1. Taxonomy (GTDB): domain Bacteria; phylum Pseudomonadota; class Alphaproteobacteria; order Geminicoccales; family Geminicoccaceae; genus JANXAZ01. The sequence goes on from DAIOUO010000391.1 coordinate 2,239, forward strand.
GCGGGCGGGCTTGTCAATCGCTGCGCCGCACCGCCCCGCCCGCGTTCGCGGCCGCCTCCGCTGCCTCGCGGGCGGCCCGTCGCTTCTCGCCCCAGCGAACCATCCAGATCGAGATCTCGTAGAGCGCGATCAGCGGGATGGCGAGGCCGATCTGGCTGATCACGTCGGGCGGGGTGATGATCGCGGCGAAGACGAAGACGCCGACGATCGCGTAGCGGCGGGCCTTGGCGAGCCCGTCGGCGGTGACGATGCCGACGCGGCCCATGAGGGTGAGCGCCACCGGCAATTGGAAGGCGATGCCGAAGGCGAAGATGAGCTTCATGACGAGGTCGAGATACTCGCCCACCCGGGCCTCGAGCTGGATCGGCAGCGCCCCCGGCTCGACGGCAGCGGTCTCGAAGCTCAAGAAGAATCGCCAAGCCATCGGGAAGATGAAGTAGTAGACGAAGGCACCTCCCAGGAAGAACAGGACGGGTGTGGCCGCGAGGAAGGGCAGGAGGGCCTCCTTCTCGTGACGGTAGAGGCCCGGGGCGATGAAGAGCCACAGCTGCGCCGCGACGAAGGGGAAGGTGATGAAAGCGCCGGCGAAGAAGGCGACCTTGAGGTAGGTGAAGAAGGCCTCGGTCAGCCCGGTATAGATCATCCGCCGGTCGTGATAGCCCATCTGTTCGTAGATATCGGCCAGCGGGCGCACCAGGAACTGGTAGATCGGCTCGGCGAAGAACCAGCAGACCACCATGCCGGCGACGAGCGCGATGACCGCGTACATGATCCGGTTCCGCAGCTCGATCAGATGATCGAGCAACGGCATCTCGCGGTCGTCGATGTCCTTGAGCAGCGCCATGGCTCAGGAGCGCTCCGGGGCGCGGTCGGCGGGTCGCTCGGCCGGGCCGGCGAGGGC
>DAIOUO010000392.1:0-3122 GCA_036759485.1 Geminicoccaceae bacterium
CGAGCAGGGTGCGCAGCCGCTCGGCGAGCTCGGCGATGCCGCCGAGGGCGGACTCGGCGGCCTGCATCCGGCCCAGGACCTTCTCGTTCTCGCTCGCCAGCCGCTCGGTCAGGGCCCGCTGCTGGCGGCTCGCCACGAGCAGGCCGGCACGGTCGGGGATCTCGTCCCAGCGCTGCGCCCGCTGGCCGCTCGCGATGTCGACCTGAGCGTCGCGGATGCGCGCCTGGGTCCGTTGGACGAAGGCGGCCAGGCGGTTGCTCTGACCGAGATCACCGATCCGCGTGCTCATCGTTTTCGTCCGCCTCAGCGCTTCATGGCCAAGAGCTCGTCGAAGAGCTCGTCGGTGATCCGCACGATGCGGGCCGACACCGAATAGGCCTGCTGGTAGAGGACCAGCCGGGCGAGTTCCTCGTCCATGTTCACCCCCGAAACGGCCGCGACCCGAGCCGAGAGCTCGGAGACCATGGCCCGATCGGTCTCGGCCGTGCCGCTCGTGCGCGCGACCCGGGCGGCGACCGCGCCCACGAGGTCGGCGGCGTAGACGCCGATCGTCGAGGCCTCGCGGTCGAGACCGCCGCGGGTCACGGTCGGTACGGAGCGCTCGAAGGCAGCGGCGAGGCCCTGGGCACCGCGGGCGTCGCCGATCCCGCCCAGGCTCGCCGAAGGCGGCGGGCCCGGATCGATGTCGAGCTTGGCCGTCGCGAGCAACGACGGGTTCTCGGCGATGGCCGCCCGCAGCGCCATCGTCGTCGGCTGGTCGGGGTCGGCCTCGAACAGGTCGTTCAGGCCGAAATAGTGGGAGAAGCCGTAGTCCCAGACGTGGCCCGCGGCGTCGGTCACGGTGATCGTGCCGTCGCCGTCGGCGAGCGCGACGCCCTTGCCGGCGCCGAGGACGATCGAGAGCCGACCCTCGCTGTCGAGCGCGGCGTCGCCGTGACCGGACAGATCGGCGTCGAGCTGGGCGACGAGGGTCGCCAGATCGGCCGAGAGGTCGATCGCCACGGTGTGCAGGGTCGCCCCGCTCGCCCGGTCGATCACCGCGAGCCAGGCGGTGCCGGTGCGGGTGGAGGCGTCGAAGGTCCCGTCCTCGAGGCGGGAACCCGCGAGGCTCTCGGGCGGCGGCCAGGCGACCGCGGCATTGTGGGCGGCATCCAACGCGTAGCGGATGATCCGGGCGAGCTCGTCGAGCTGGTCGGCGAGCTCGGGCAGGTAGCGGTCGCGGGCCTCGAGCAGGCCTTGCAACTCGCCTTCGCGCATGGGCGAGCGGACGATCAGGTCCTCGTCGGCGGGCGTGCCGGTGACGAGTTCGGGCGGCAGCTCGGCCCTGAGCCCGCCGGTGACGAGCTCGACACCCTCGGCACCGGCGACGGGCTCGCCGGTCGCGGGGTCGATGTCGCTGGCGCGGTAGAGTGTGACGGGACCGAACAGGGTGGCGTTGGAGACGATCGGCGCCGGATCGTAGACGAGTACCCGCCGCGTCCCCTCGAGGAGCGGCTGGCCGCCGCGCACATAGACCGCGGTCCGGCCGTCCTCGTAGCGGTAGGTGGAGACGTCGATCCGCCGGGCCAGCGAGGCGAGCAGCCGGTCGCGGGTGTCTTCGAGCTCGGGGCTCCCTCTGCCGCCGGCGATCTCCCGGTCGATCCGCTCGAGCGCGGCGAGGTCGGCGTTGACCGCGTCGATCAACCGATCGATGCGCCGGTCGGCGTCGCCCCGCAGCTCCTGGACCCGCTCGCCGGCCCGGGTGAGGGCCCCGGCGAGCTCCTCGGCGGCCCCCAAAAGCTCGCTCCGCTGGGCGGCCTTGGCGGGATCGTTGGCGAGCGCCTCGGCGGCGGCGGCGACCGCCGCGAGCCGCTCGTGCAGGCCGCCGCCGGTGCCCCCCGGGGTGCCGAGGATGTCGTTCTGGGCGCGGCCCAAGAGGTCCTCGAGGACCTCGCTGCGCCCGAGCCTGGCGGTCCGGGTACGCAGCTCGGCGACCAGGAACTCGTCGGCGATCCGACGGGGGTCGAGGGCGCGGGCGCCGGCGCCGCGGCCGTCGTGGACGATCGGCTCCTGGGCGTGGACCTTGCGGACATAGCCCTCGGTGGCGGCGTTGGAGACGTTGTGGGCGGTGACGGCGAGCGCCTGCTGGGCGGTGGAAAGGCCGGTGAGGGCGGTCCGGAGGGTGGCGGCGAGCGTCACGGTCGCTCTCCTCAGATGCTGCGGTCGAAGCTGACCGCGATGACCCGGCCACCCCGGGCGGGCGGCGGGGCGACGGCGCGCGGTTCCTCGGCGAGGGCTTCGGTGACCCGGCGCAACAGACGCTCGGTCACCGATTTGGCGGCGAGGAGGAGGTCGGCGTTGCGGCGGCTCGCGGCCTGCAGCCGGCGCATCGCCTGCTCGAGCTCTTGGCGGGCCCGGAGCGGCAGCGCGGCGACCGCCTCGGGCTGCCGGCGGAGGGCCGAGAGCTCCTTCTCGTAGGCCTGGGCGAGGGTCCGCTTCTCCTGCTGCAGCTCGCCGATCCGGTCGACCGCCATGCGGCGGACGCACTCGGCCTCGCGGGCCATCACCTCGCACAGCCGCTCGATCAGGGTGACGAGCATGGCGACGCGCTCGAGACCGCTCACGGCTGTGCCTCCTGCAGCCGCAACAGCTCGCGCCGGGTGGCGTCGGCGATGCCGATGCCGCCGCTCCTCGCGATCAGCCGGGCGTACTCGTCGACCAGGAGGCTGCCGTAGGGCTCCTGGCCGAACGGGCCGTCGGAACCGAGGCCGCCGCTCATCCCGCGCAGCATCTGGGAGAGGAAGACGGCCTCGAACTCGACTGCGGCCTCGGCGAGCCGGTCGGCCGGCCGGGCCGGACCGGTGGTCGCGAGGGGAGCCGCGGCGGGGGTCGGGCGGTTCACCATCACATCACCTCGATCTCGGCCTGGAGTGCCCCGGCCGCCTTGATGGCCTGGATGATCGCGATCATGTCGCGCGGACCGACGCCCAGCGCGTTGAGCCCGTCGACGAGCGCGTCGAGGGTGGCGCCGGTCTCGAGCACCACGAGCTTGCGGTCGGGCTGGGTGTCGACCTCGACGTTGGTGCGGGGCACGACCACCGTCTCGCCGGCGGCGAGCGGGTTGGGCTGGGCGACCTGGGGTG
>DAIOUO010000393.1:0-3122 GCA_036759485.1 Geminicoccaceae bacterium
GACCAACTGGTTCCAGCGCGACCCGGCGACCGGCGACCCCAAGGGCCACGTCTCGATCAAGCTCGATCCGGCCCGGGTGCCGGGAATGCCGCGACCGCGCCCGGCCTTCGAGATCTTCGTCTGCGCCCCCTGGATGGAGGGGGTCCATCTGCGCGGTGGCAAGGTCGCCCGCGGCGGTATCCGCTGGTCCGACCGGCGGGAGGATTTCCGCACCGAGATCCTGGGCCTCATGAAGGCCCAGATGGTCAAGAACGCGGTCATCGTCCCGGTCGGCGCGAAGGGCGGGTTCGTCGTCAAACGGCCGCCGCCCGCGGGCGACCGCCAAGCCCTCCAGGAAGAGGGCATCCGTTGCTATCGAACCCTCCTGCGCGGCCTCCTCGACCTCACCGACAACCGGGTCGGCGAGACCGTCGTGCCGCCGCCCGAGGTGGTCCGCTACGACGACGACGATCCCTATCTCGTGGTCGCCGCCGACAAGGGCACGGCCACCTTCTCCGACATCGCCAACGCGGTGGCCCGGGAATACGGCTTCTGGCTCGACGACGCCTTCGCCTCGGGCGGCTCGGCCGGCTACGACCACAAGGCCATGGGCATCACCGCCCGCGGCGCCTGGGAGTCGCTCCGCCGGCACTTCCGCGAGCTCGGCCTCGACCCCGACCGCGACCCGTTCACCTGCGTCGGCATCGGCGACATGTCGGGCGACGTGTTCGGCAACGGTATGCTGCTGTCGGACAAGATCCGCCTCGTGGCGGCGTTCGACCACCGCCACGTCTTCCTCGACCCGGACCCCGACCCGGCCCGCAGCTTCACCGAGCGCAAGCGACTCTTCGCCCTGCCGCGCTCCTCCTGGGACGATTACGACCGCACGGCGCTGAGCCCGGGGGGCGGGGTCTGGCCGCGCAGCGCGAAGAGCGTGCCGATCTCGCCGGAGGCGCGCCGCGCCCTGGGTCTGCCCCCCGAGGTGACCGCACTCACCCCCAACGAGCTCGTCCGGGCGATCCTCCTCGCACCGGTCGACCTCCTCTGGAACGGTGGCATCGGAACCTTCGTGAAGGCCCGCGCCGAGAGCCACGCCGATGCCGCCGACCGCGCCAACGACGCGGTCCGGGTCGACGGCGAGGATCTCCGCTGCCGGGTGGTCGTCGAAGGCGGCAATCTCGGCTTCACCCAGCGCGGACGGATCGCCTTCGCCCGCAAGGGTGGTCGGATCGGCACCGACTTCATCGACAATTCGGCCGGCGTCGACTGCTCGGACCACGAGGTCAACATCAAGATCCTGCTCGGCCGGGCGGTAGCCGAGGGCGAGCTCACCCTGCGCCAGCGCGACGAGCTCCTGCGCGCCATGACCGAGGAGGTGGCCGAGCTCGTCCTGCGCGACAACGTGCTCCAGAACCTGGCCCTGAGCACGGGCCAGGTGATCGCGGCCGAACTCCTCGACGCGCAGGCCCGGCTCATCCGCAAGCTCGAGCGCTCGGGCCGGCTCGACCGCGCCCTCGAGTATCTGCCCGACGAGGCCGAGATCGCCCGAAGGCGCGAGGCCGGCGAGGGCCTCACCCGCCCGGAGCGGGCGGTTTTGCTGGCCTACGCCAAGTCGAGCCTCTACACCGACCTCCTGGCGAGCAGCCTCCCCGATCGCGCCTATTTCGCGGCCGATCTCGCCAAATACTTCCCGCGCCCGCTGCGCCGCCGGTTCGCGAGTTACATCGCCGGGCACCGGCTCCGGCGCGAGATCGTCGCCACCCGGCTCGCCAACAGCCTCGTCAATCGCGGCCTCGAGGTCTTCGCGAGCGAGCTCGAGGATCTCACGGGCGCCGGCCTCGAGGATCTGGCGGTGGGGTTCGTCGTGGCCCGCGACGCCTTCGGCCTGCTCGCTCTCGGCACCGAGATCGAGCGGCTGGCACCACCGGTGCCGGCGGCCCTCCAGCTCGAGCTCCTGGTCGCGGTGCGCAAGGTGCTGGTCGACGGCACCCGCTGGTTCCTCGCCAACATGCCGCGCCCGCTCGTCATCCGCGACATCGTGGCCGCCTACCGGCCACTCGTGGAGAGCGTCGCGGGCGCCCTCGAGACCGTCCTGCCGGCGGGCCCCGCGGCCCGCCTCGCCGAGCGGGTCGAGGCGCTGCGCGCGGCCGGCATCGAGCCGGGCCTCGCCCGCCGGGCGGCGGCGCTGCCCCATCTTCCGATGGCCGGCGATGCCGCGATGGTGGCCCTCGACCCGGCCCTGGCGCTCGCCGGGAGCGCCCCCGAGCCGCTCGTGGCCGCCCGGCTCCTCGCCGCGCTCGATGCCGCGCTCGGTGTCGGCGAGCTGCGCGCCCGGCTCGCCGCCGTACCGTCCCGCTCGGCCTGGGATCGAATGGCGAGCGCCGGGCTCGACGACCGGCTGGCGGCCGAGCTGCGCCGTCTCGCCATCGCCGCCCTCGCCCGCGGCCTGCGGGCCGATTCGGCGGCGACCGCCGAGGCCGAAATCGGCCGCTTCCTGGCCGACGGGCTCGCCGGGCTCGGCCGTTGGCAGAGCCTGGTCGGCGAGCTGCGCGCCGCCCCGGCGCCCGAGCTCGCCATGTTCGTCGTCGCGGTCCGCGCACTCGCCGATCTGGTGCCCCTCGAACTCCGCCGATCGGGGAGCGGCACCGTGACCGCTCGGTGACAGATCCGCGCTTGCGATGGCCGGCCGCGGGCGATATCCACCCGCAACGCTCGCCGTCGCGCCGTCCGCCGGGCGTCGGCCGGGTGGATCGCAGGGCCATCGCCGCCGGGTCGCGCCGCGCCGTCGGCGGGCCCACGCCCGTCGGGGACGTGACCATGCAACAGGCCGAGATCGTCAAGGAGAGCGAGCTCTTCTTCCGGCAGTGGTTGCGCTCGCCGCGCTCCATGGGCTCGATCAAGCCCTCCTCGCCGGCACTCGCCCGGGCGATCGCCGAGGCGGTGATCTGGCAACCGGGCCGTTACGTGGTCGAGCTCGGCGGCGGCACCGGCGCCATCACCCAGGGCCTGATCGAGCGCGGCATCCCGCGCGACCGCATCGTCGTCGTCGAGCTCGACCGCGAGCTCGCCGCCTTCCTCGGTCGCCGCCTGCCCGGTTGCGTCGTCGTCCAAGGCGACGCCACCAAGCTCGACCGGATCCTGGC
>DAIOUO010000394.1:0-3120 GCA_036759485.1 Geminicoccaceae bacterium
GGCGCTGGCGGTCGATGGCTGGACCGTGGCGTTGGCCGGCCGGCGCAAGGACCAGCTCGAGGAGACGGCGGCTCTCGCCCGTGGCGGTGCGACCTTCCCGGTGCCGACCGACGTCACCGATCCGGCCTCGGTCGAGGCCCTGTTCGCCGAAGTGGTCCGCCGGCACGGCCGGCTCGACTTCCTGTTCAACAATGCCGGGGTGGGAGCGCCGGCCGTGCCGCTCGAGGATCTGCCGATCGGCGAGTGGAAGAAGGTGGTCGACACCAACCTCACCGGCATGTTCTACTGCATCCAGCAGGCCTTCAGGGTGATGAAGGCCCAGGATCCGCGTGGCGGGCGAATCGTCAACAACGGCTCGATCTCCGCCTACGCGCCGCGGCCGAACTCGATCGCCTACACCGCGACCAAGCACAGCGTCACGGGCCTGACCCGCTCGGCCTCGCTCGACGGCCGCAAATACGACATCGCGGTGGGCCAGATCGACATCGGCAACGCCGAGACGCCGATGGCCGCGCGCATGCGCAACGGTGTGCCCCAGGCCGACGGCTCGATCCGCCCCGAGCCCCTGATGCCGGTCGAGCAGGTGGGCCGCGCGGTCGCCTTCATGGCGAGCATGCCGCTCGACTGCAACGTGCTCTTCATGACGATCATGGCGACCAAGATGCCGTTCGTGGGCCGCGGCTGAGCGGTCCGGGGCCCGGCCGCCCTGCTCTCCTACCGCCACGCCTTCCACGCCGGCGGGATCGCCGACCTCCTCAAGCACGCCCTCTACCTGGCCGTGCTGCGGCGGGCGACGGCTCGGCCGGGCCCGCTCCTCGTGGCCGACCTCTTCGCCGGTGCGGGAGTGTACGATCTCGCCGCGAGCCGGGCGCGCACGACCGGCGAGGCCGAAGCCGGCATCGGCCGGCTGCTCGCGGCGGCCGACCCGCTGCCGGAGCTCGTGGCTCCGCTCGTCGAGCGGGTCCGCGCGCTCGACCCGGCGGGCCGGCTCTATCCGGGCTCGCCCGAGCTCGCCCGCGGGATGCTGCGCGAGGGTGACCGGCTCCTGCTGGTCGAGCTGCACCCGAGCGACGCGGCGGCGCTGGTCGCACGCTACCGGGGCCTGCCGGGCGTCGAGATCCGCCGCCAGGACGGCTACCGGCTGCTCGCCCGCACGCTGCCGCAGCCGGGCCGGCGGGCGGTGGTGCTGATCGACCCAGCCTACGAGCTCGAGGGCGAGGAAGCGCGGGCGGTGGAAGCACTCGGCCGGGCGGTCGCCCGCCAGCCGGCAGCCGTCTACCTGCTCTGGTACCCGGTCCTCGAGCGCGCCCGGAGCGAGGCGTTCCTGGAGGCGCTGGCCGGTGTCGGGCTCGGTGGGGCGCTGCGGGTCGAGCTCGGCGTGCTGCCGGACGGCGCGGCGCGCGGCCTCACCGCCTCCGGGATGCTCCTTCTGAACGCGCCGCGCGGGCTCGACCGCTGGCTCGCGCGCGAACTGCCCGCGCTCGCCGCGCTGCTCGGCGCGCGTGGGCCCTGCCTGGTCGCCAGATTGCAGGGCCGACCGGCGGCCCGGCGGACGCGGCCGCCCGGCCGTTCGCTCAGCGGTGCGCCGCGTTGAACTTGGCGAGTGCCGCCGAGCCCGGGCAGAGCTCGGCTTCCCCCAGTCGATTCAAAGGCGTGGCGACGGTGCCGAGTTCGGCGTGCAGATCGGTCGAATGCGGCTCGACATAGAGCAGACCCGTGACGATCTCGCCCCGGGCCCGATGCTCGAAGAGATAGTCCATGGCGGCGACCCGGTCCGTCGGGTCGTAGTCGGCCTCGAGCTTGACGAGGCGCAGGATCGAGCCGTCGTGCTGCGGCACCTCGATGACCTCGCCGGGCTCGTAGTCGGCGGTGATCGGCTTCTGCGGCAGGATCACGTCGAGGCGGTTCACCGCGTCGTTGTGCTCGCGGACGAAGTCGAAGCTCTTGGTCGAGCCCTTGTGGTTGTTGAAGGTCACGCAGGGGCTGATGACGTCGAGGAAGGCGGCGCCCTTGTGGCGCAAGGCACCTTTGATGAGCGGCACGAGCTGCGCCTTGTCGCCCGAGAAGCTGCGGCCGACATAGGTGGCACCCAAGAGCAGCGCGAGTGCCACCAGGTCGATCGGGCTGTCGGTGTTGACCACACCGCGCTTGCTCTTCGAGCCCTTGTCGGCGGTCGCCGAGAACTGGCCCTTGGTCAGACCGTACACGCCGTTGTTCTCGACGATGTAGACCATGTCGACACCGCGGCGGATACAGTGGGCGAACTGGCCGAGGCCGATGCTCGCCGAATCGCCGTCGCCCGAGACGCCGAGATAGATCAGGTCGCGGTTGGCGAGATTGGCGCCGGTCAGCACCGAGGGCATCCGCCCGTGCACCGAGTTGAAGCCGTGCGCGGTGCCGAGGAAGTAGGTCGGCGTCTTGCTCGAGCAGCCGATGCCGGAGAGCTTGGCGATCCGGTGCGGCTCGATGTCGAGCTCGAAGCAGGCCTGGATGATCGCGGCGCTGATCGAATCGTGGCCGCAGCCGGCGCACAGGGTCGAGATCGCCCCCTCGTAGTCGCGGTGGGTGAGCCCGAGGGCGTTCTTGGGCAGTGCGGGATGGTGCAGCCTGGGCTTGGGCAGGTAGGTCACGACACGGCCTTCCGGAAGGGCACGACCTTGGCGTCCGACAACCGGTCGAGCACGGCACGGATCAGGAAGCGCGCGGTCACCGGTGTCCCGTCGTAGTGCAGGACCGGCCAGAGCCGGGCGGGGTCGATGCCGCATTCGTTGACGAGCAGCTGGCGGAGCTGGCCGTCGCGGTTCTGCTCGACCACGAAGACCCGCTCGTGGGCGGCAATGAACTCCTCGACCGCCCTGGCGAAGGGGAAAGCGCGCACCCGAAGCGTGTCGAGATGCACACCCTGCTCGGCGAGCCGGGCGAGCGCCTCGCGCACCGAGGGCATCGAGGAACCGAAGGCGATCAGGCCGAAGCGGGTGGGCTCGGCGGCCGGGACGAGCTCGGGTGCGGGCAGGAGCTTCTTGGCGGTCTCGAGTTTCTTGAGGAGCCGCTGCATGTTGTCGACATAGGCCGGCCCCTCCTCGGTGTAGCGCGCGTAGCGGTCGCGCGAGGTACCGCGGG
>DAIOUO010000395.1:0-3103 GCA_036759485.1 Geminicoccaceae bacterium
GTGCCGGGAGGGCCGCACGGCGGGGCAGCACCGACACCCGCGCCGGCGGCCGCGCCGCCGCCCGCGCGTCGCGACGCAGCACCCACAGCTCGCGCACGGCAAAGGCCAGCGGCAGGCCGAAGACGATCGCTGCCTTGAACAGGACGAAGGCGAAACCGCTCTCGAGCATGCCGGACACCCCTTCGCAGCCCTCGTCGATACGGGCGCCCCGCCCCGGCCGATCACCCGGCAGCGATTCGCGCGGCCGGTGGCCGGTCAGCGCGGCGTGATCCGGGTGATCTTGCTGCCCTGGATCCCGCGCCCGGCCATCGACCCCTTCTGGTCGAAGAAGAAGGCGTAGATCGCGTCCCGGGCGGTCGTGGTGTCGAGGTTCGCCGCCTTGCCCGCATCCAGGATGACGATCGTCGGCCCGACGTCCAGCTACCGGCCCTCGCTCCTGTCGAGACGGACGAGTGCCTTCTCGTTCGCGGAGAAGAGCGCACAGCCGAAGGTCTCGACCCCGATCTGCGAGCCGCAGGAGGCGGCGACGGTGTCGTAGTAGGCGACCGGCTTGCCGGTCTCGACCAGCGCCCCCTCGCCGTACCGGCCGCCGATGACGAGCCCGCCCCCGACGATGTCGGGGAACACGAGGATCGCCCGGGCCTTCTCGGCCAGCGCCTCGGCGGCCTCGTTTTTGGCCAGAAGGCTTTCCGGGGCGAGCTCGACCTCGGCGTCGATCTCGCGGGCGGTCGCGGCAGCGCCGGCGCGGGGCAGAAGGGCGGGCAGCGCGGCCAGCACCGTGGCGAGCACGAAGCGGCGGGCGAGAACGGTCATCGATCGCGTCCTTCTGGTTCCCGGTGGTCGGACCATGCGTTGCGCCGCGATACGAGAGGCCGGCGCGGCCGATCGCCCGCTGCGCACCCGGCCGTTACGAATTTGTCATGGAGTGTCTCTACCGGGCGGATGGCCGAACTCTTGCGATCCCATCGGGCAACGAGGTTCTCCATGCACACAAACCTGCGCACCCTCCTCGCGGCGACGACCGCGATCACGGCCCTCGCGGCCTCGGCGCCGGTCGTGGCTCGGGAGCTTGTTTCGGTCACCTGGATCGGCTCGGAGGAGCCCAAGACCCCCGGGCAGCTCTCCGAGATGTTCTCGACCGCTCGGGTTCGGGCGACCTATGCCGACGGGCGCGTGGTCGAGAACCCGCTGCGTTACGAGATGGTGCTGACCAACCTCGCTCGCGTCGGCACCAATGCGAGCCCGACCGGCACGCTCTACGACGAGTTCATGCGGCCGATCCCGGACCCGACCGATCCCGCGAAGCCGCTCGTCTCGGAGGAGCCGGACGGCTCGATGCTCGCCAACATCGCGGGCAAGCTCTATCTGGTGAACCAGTTCGAGTACGACTGGCTCTTGGCCGACGGCAGCGAGGCGGAGAAATATCCGGGGTGGACGATCAAACACGCCAACGGCAAAGAGGACAGCCGGGCGTGGAACTTGCCCGGTACGATGGTCCTGACCCAGGTCGTACAGGATCCGACGACCGGCAAGCTCACCCCGGTGGCACAGCGGCCGATCGACTTCGCCGAGGTCGGCGGGCTCGTCTGGGCGTGCAACGCCAACACCACGCCCTGGGGCACCTTCATTTCCTCGGAAGAGAACTACTCGGTCGATGCGCGCCAGGTCGAGGAGGACCGCAAGGTCGATCCCTCGGGCCGCAACGACTCGCTCGCCGGGATCACTTTCCAGTATCACGGCGGGCGCGAGCTCGCTTCGCCCTACTGGCGCGGCATCGTCCCGGAGATCCGGATCGGCGCCGACGGCTCGACCAGGGTCACCAAGCACTTCGCGCTCGGCCGCGGTACCTCCGAACTCGTCCAGATCATGCCCGACCAGCGCACCGTGCTGATCGCCCACGACGGCGAGAACAAGGCCTTCAACCTGTTCGTGGCCGACCGGCCGGGTGATCTCTCCGCTGGTACTCTCTACGCCGCCCGGCTCGAGCAGCGCAGCGCGGAGGCCGGTGGCAGCTTCGACATCCGCTGGATCAAGCTCGGCCACGCTACCAACGACGAGATTCGGGCGCTGGTCGAGGGCGGCATCGTCTTTTCCGACATCTTCGAGGTGGCGGACCAGAAGAGGGACGGGTTCGTCGCGGTCCAGGCCAACAGCACGAAAACGACCGAGTTTCTCAAGGTCAAGAACGAGAAGGCTGCGGCCTTCCTCGAGACGATGCGCTACGCCGGGTACAAGGGGGCGACGGTCGAGTTCAACAAGGCCGAGGGGCTGGCCTTCGACCCGGAGGGCAAGCGCGCCTTCCTCGCGATCACCGACATCACCCGCGGCATGCTGCCGGGTGCGGGCTCGGGCGAGGCGGGCGACCACATCCGGCTCGAGGAGGTCCGTGCCGGTGCCGTCTACGTCTTGCCGGTGGCGGCTGGCCAAAAGGATCGCGACGGCGACCCGATCGACAGCGCCTTCGTGCCGGTGTCGATGAGCGTGCCGAAGGGCCTGTTGGGCGTCGACCTCGCCAAGGCGGACGCGCTCGGCAACAAGGCCGACCCGAACTACATCGCCGGGCCCGACAATCTCTACTGGTCGAGCGCCTACAAGACGCTCTTCGTCGGCGAGGACACGAGCCGGCACACCGCCAACGTGCTCTGGGCCTGGCAGGACGGGATGGAGAAGCCGGTGCGGCTGCTGACCGCGCCCGCCGGCGCCGAGCTCACCGGGCTTCGGATCCACGAGAACGTGGGCGGCCACGCCTACGCGCTCACCAACGCCCAGCACGTCGGCGACTTCGAGCCGGGCGACAACGAGACCCTCAAGCAGGCGATGGCGCTCATCAAGGAGAAGTGGCAGAACCGCCAGCTCGCGCCGCTCGGCTACCTGAGCGGCATGCCGGTCGCCGATCCGGTCGTGAACTGAGCGGTCGACGATCGAAGCGGATCCCGATCGCGGAGGCGGGCCGCACGGGGCCCGCCCCGCCTTTGCGGGCCGCAGTCGGGAAGCCGAGCCGCATCGCCCGTGCTCGGCCAGCCGGCGCCGCCGGGCGTTCGCGACCGGATACCGGACGGGCTCGAGCGGCTCGATCCCGCGAGCCCGCAGCCGGTCCTCGCGC
>DAIOUO010000396.1:0-3102 GCA_036759485.1 Geminicoccaceae bacterium
CCCTTCGCCGGTCGCGTCGGCACCGTCCCCCCGCCTCCCTCCTTGCGACATCCTCGCAAGCAATCTCGCCATATGAGACGACGCCGCGCCCGTCAACGCATCCCGGCGACGCCGGCTCCCCGCCCGGCAGTGCCGCGACCGCTCCGGCAGCCGGACGAGCGGAGACGGTGGCGTTGTCGGGGGCCTCGGCGGGCCGGTCGGCCGATCGTCCGGTGGACCTCGCAGAAGAACCCCGGTCCGCCCTCGGGCGAGCGGCTCGGCGACCGGTCCCACTCCGGATACCCCTGGCCGGGACGGAACGGGCGCGATCGGTGCGGAGACCGAGCCCGGCTCGGCCGACCGCGCCCCGACCGATCGACATCATCGGCGAAGACGGCCTGACGTGAGGAGCCGATCCTTGCGGCTCAGCGCACACCGCCATAACATAATAAAGGTGCTCGAGGATGACAAATCGCGAACAGATAGAGGTGCGGTTCGGGGAGGTCGCGCACAGGATCGGCGGGATCGTGATCATGACGATGCTGCTGTTCGGTTGCGCGACGTCTCGCAACGTGGATGCTGAGATTGCCACGGAACTGGACGACCATGCCGAGCTGCTCGCGGAACGCGGGGAGACGGCGCTCAGCGCGGAAGTCGCCGGCCAGGCGGCGCGACTGCGCGAGGCCGATGCCTGGAACCGCCGGCAGGCCCGGGCGATGGCCGAGGGGCGACCGCCGGAGACCAGCTTCTGGCTCGGTTTCGCGCCGGATCGAGTTCTCGAACGGTATGCGGCCGAGCTGCGGGCCGTCGGCAAGGCCGCCGAGGCGGCACGGGTCGAAGAACCTGCCACAGCCTACCCGGCGGAGCAGGCGCGGGCGGTCGAGCAGCTGCGGCGCCGGTGACGGGTCTACCCCCTTCGTCCGGTACCGCGATCCTCGCCCGCGGGCGAGAAGCGCCGACGGGCGAGCAGCCTGCGGGGTCCGCGATCGCCCGACGCGGCGGACAGCGTCCTCCGACCCGGGAAAGCGACGAGCAGCGACGCCGGGTAGCGCCGACGTCGACGCCCGATCGGCGCTCGGCCGCCGCGCTCGTCGCGGAGCTGCTCGAGCTCGTCTTCGAACTCGGCGGAAAACTGCTCCGCGAGCGCGACGATCGAGGCCGTGCTCGCACCGTCACAGTACCCGAACGCCCTTCGCAGGCCCCGGCCGATCGGCTGTCGCGCAGTTCGCCTTCGTAGGATGCGATTCGGGCGGGACGGGCCGCTTCCCGCTGGTAGGGTCCGAACGGCAAGCTCGCCCCTTAGGTTACGATCGGATCGGCAGCGTTGTCGTTGCGTGGCGCGTTCCTCTCGAGGCGCACCACGCCCGGCAGGATTTCGAACGGCTGCCGAACGGGTCGTTGCGGATCGACGGTCGGATGGACCTCGTACGTCTTCCTCGCGATCCGCACGAGATCGCTCTCGGTCTTCCGTTCGAGACGCGCGAGAGCGTCCACAGCGCTTCTCGGAGCGATCGCACCGGATCACGAACAGGCTTCGACCCGCTCGGGCAGCTCGGCGAACTCCTCCCGCGCCCGGATCCGCCGTCCTCTACCCCGTAACTCGAGGCGTCTACTCGGATGGTCGGGCACGGTGGAGGCGTTTCGGCCGAAGGTCCGGGCCGTCTCCGGATCCACCTCGAACCGATGTCCGAGATCACGAATCTCCTGGTCGAGTTCGAAGGAGCAGGGCCCCGCCACCCGGGCGCGCGCCCGTTGCCCCTACTCGGGCACGTCGACGCAGACGACCCGGTCGCACGGCTCGATCTCGAGCGAAAACGGATGCCAGCATTCCTTCCCGTCGTCGATGAAAGCATCCCCTCCCTGCTGCCGCTCCTTCCTGGCGAGAACCCCCGGATCGCCGCTTTTCTCGTGCCCTCGGCCGAGACGGCCTTCACCCTCGCACAGCCTTTCGTATCGAACCTGACCGAGATCGACGTCTTCGTTCTCGGCTCGCCGGATCGCCCCGACGGTCGCCTCGGACTTCGACGCGAACCTCCACTCCGCCACCCGTCTCCTCCCTCGAAATGTTCCGCGCTCGATCGGCGCGTCGGAGGTTCGACGACGGGCGAGGCTTCGACCGCGACGGGCGCACCGCAACCGGCCGACCGACGTACGGGCGGCCCGCCGCGGCGCCCTCGCGCGATCGTCCCGCCCGCCCCCTGGCCGTCCCAGCGGCGATCTTCGCGGCCGGAGCGCGTGGGTCGGAAGCGGGGTCCCCGTACCGTACGCTCTGCGCCGGTCGACGGGCCGACTTCGGCTCGGACGACGTTCCTCGGGGAAGACGCCGCCGTCCACCGTTACGGACCCGGGGGCTCCGGCGATGTCCGAGCGAAGCTCGGCGGCTCGCTGCTCGCACCCCCGGATCGACCTTCGACGGAGGGGCCACGTCCGCGACCATCGACCGACTCGCTCGCTTTCGCGACCGTCTCCGGGGTAGGTCGGAGAGAGCGCAACACCGTGCAAACCATCTGCGGAGCGCCGTATCGACCCCCGCCGGCGCCACGTTCTGCCGGGCAGACCAAGGGTCGTTCGCGATCGCGACGCGCGACGGCGAGCCCGCGAGCGTTCTCTGGGCCAGGCGCGCCTGTCCTCCGTTCGAACTTCTTTACGCTCGGAAAAAGGCACACGGCGCGATGCGACGATGACGTCGCCAACGCGCGCTCGCCAAAACGCCTTCCGACAACCCGAAAGCCCCCGACATCTTCCTCTTCTTCCTCTCCTTCGGCCGATCGTGAAGACACGTCCGGACCGGCGCGGCGGTCCAGCCGTCGCGTTCGGCTGGCGCTCGAGCCGCGGATGTCGCGGCCGAACCGCGTGCCGACCGCGCGCCGGCGGGTCGGTCCGCTGCCAGGACGTTCCGGCCTTCGATTTCTCCCGGGGTGGTCTGTTCGGAGGGAGCCCCGAGACGCGGATCGGTTCCGAGGGCGGCCGCCGAGCCGGGCCGTCCGGGGGCGGAGGGGCGTGCGGCGAGGGGAGGAATCGCCGCCGGCGTGGGCTTCGTCGTCGGACGAGCCGGCCTTCCCGGCTGGTAGGGCAGGCTCACTCGGGCGAGCACGGGCGGTGCCGAGCCTCGGGGTGCTTGCC
>DAIOUO010000397.1:0-3101 GCA_036759485.1 Geminicoccaceae bacterium
GCCCCCACCCGCTCGAGCCGGAGTGCCGGCGAGCGGCCGCAGATCCGCGCCCCCGCCCGCTCGGCCGCCGCCGCCAGGCCGCGGGCATAGGCCAAGGGCTGCAGGCTGCCGCCGCGCCGGTCGAGCAGCCCGCCCAGATAGAGCCCGGTCCCGAGCGCAGCGCTCACCGCCGCCCGGTCGAGCCATTCGACCGGCGCACCGCGCCGCTGCCACTGCTCGACCCGGGCCCGCTGCAGCCGCACCCCCGCCTCGTCCGGCGCCGGCTGGATCCAGCCCGCCCGCAACGCGCCGCAGTCGATCCGATGCCGAGCCACGAGATCGAAGACGAGATCCGCCGCCTCGGCCGAAAGGCGCACCGCGCGGCGGCCGAAGCTCGGGCCGAGGATCCGCTCGACCTCGTCCGGGTCCTCCTTGAGGCCCGGGATCACCTGGCCGCCGTTGCGCCCCGAGGCACCCCAGCCCGGCTCTCGGGCCTCGAGGAGCACGGTCGCGATCCCCCGCTCGGCGAGGTGCAGCGCGGCCGAGAGGCCCGTATAGCCGCCGCCCACGATGGCGACCTCGGCCTCGAGCTCGCCCTCGAGCGGCGGGCAGGGCGGTGCCGGCGGTGCGGTCGCGCTCCAGAGACTGTCGGCGAGCTCCGCCCTCTCGTTCTCGATCATCCCGCGCCCGAGCCTCTCCCCGATCGCACCCCGGCACGCCGAAGCGCCTCCTTGCGGGGCCGCGAGCGCCACCCTATCGAGGAGCCGGGGGCTGACAAGAGACGACAGGGGAGGTCCCGCATCATGCACCCGAGGCTCCTCGCGGCAGCGGCCGCGCTCGCGCTCCTCGCGGCTCCCGCCGCGGCCCAGCAGAAGCTCGGCTTCACCTCCTTCGGCGGCTCCTACCAGGAGGCCCAGCGCAAGGCGCTCCTCGAGCCCGTCGCCAAAGAGCTCGGGATCACCTGGGCCGAGGACACCTTGACCGGCATCGCCGAGGTCCGCGCCCAGGTGCGTGCCGGTGCGGTGAGCTGGGACATCGTCGATCTCGGCCTCGCCGACTGTGCCGCCGCCCAGAGCGAGGGTCTCCTCGAGCCCCTCGATTATTCGCTGATCTCGACTGAAGGCTTCGACAAGATGGCCTTCGACACGCACTGGATCGGAATCATCTATTATTCGACCGTGCTCGGTTATTCTACCGAGAAGTACAAGGACAAGAAGCCGCGCGGCTGGAAGGACTTCTGGGACGTCAAGGGCTTCCCTGGGGCCCGTTCGCTGCGCGACTATCCCACCCCCAACCTCGAGATCGCGCTCCTGGTCGACGGCGTGCCGAAGGACCAGGTCTACCGGATGCTGTCCACCGAGGAGGGGATCGCCCGCGCCTTCGAGAAGCTCGACGAGATCAAGCCGCACATCACGGTGTGGTGGAAGTCCGGCGCCCAGTCGGCCCAGCTCGCCAAGGACGGCGAGGTCGACATGCTCTCGATCTGGAACGGCCGCCTCGATACCGTGATCAAGGACGGCGCCAAGGCCGCCTATTCGTACGACGAAGGGATCCTCTCGCTCGACTGCCTCGCCATCGTCAAGGGCTCCAAGAACAAGAACCTGGCGATGAAGGCCCTCGCCCGGATGGTGGCTCCCGATCTCCAGGCCAACATGCCGCTCTACATCAACTACGGGCCCACCACGAGCAAGGCCTTCGCCACCGGCAAGATCACCCCCGAGATGGCCAGGATCAGCCCGTCGAGCCCGGAGAACGCCGCCAAGCAGCTGGTGATCGACGCTCGTTTCTGGGCCGCCAACCGGCAGAAGCTGCAGGAACGCTGGGACTCCTGGAAGACCCGCTGACGACCGGTCCAGCCGGTCACCCTCACCGGCATGGAGCGCCGCGATCCGGTCGGGATCCGCTTCGAGGCGGTCTCGAAGCATTACGGCACGCAGGCCGCCCTCGACCGGGTCTCCCTCGAGGTCGAGCCCGGCGAGTTCCTGACCCTCCTCGGCCCCTCGGGCTCGGGTAAGACCACGCTCCTCATGGTGCTCGCGGGCTTCACCCGCCCCACGGCCGGGCGGGTTCTCGTGGGCGGCCGGGACGTCACCCGCCTGCCGCCGCACCGGCGCGACTTCGGCGTCGTCTTCCAGAGCTACGCCCTCTTCCCGCACATGACGGTGGCGCAGAACGTCGCCTATCCCTTGCGCATGCGCGGCCGGCCGCGAGCCGAGATCGCCCGAAGGGTCGAGGAGGCCCTGGCCCTCGTCCGCCTCGAGGGACTCGGCCAGCGCCGCCCCGACCAGCTCTCGGGGGGCCAGAAGCAGCGGGTGGCGCTCGCCCGGGCGATCGTCTTCGAGCCGCGCGTGCTCCTGATGGACGAGCCGCTCTCCGCCCTCGACAAGAAGCTGCGCGAGGCGATGCAGATCGAGATCCGCCGCCTGCACGAGCGGCTCGGCATCACCACCCTCTACGTCACCCACGACCAGCGCGAAGCCTTGACCCTCTCCGACCGGGTGGCGGTGATCGAGGGCGGGCGGATCCGCCAGCTCGACCCGCCGCGCACCCTCTACGAAGCGCCGCGCTCGCGCTTCGTGGCCGAGTTCGTGGGCGAGGCGACGCTCCTGCCGGTCGCCCGCCAAGGCGGCGGTCTCGGCTGGCGCGGCCGGCCGATCCGCACGATGCGGCCGGTGCCCGAATCCGACCCGCTCTTCCTCGTGTTGCGCCCCGAACGGCTCGAGCTCCTGCCCGCCGGCGCCGCCGGAGGAGCCGGGCCGAACCGGCTCGAGGGCACCCTCGAGGACCTGGTCTTCCAGGGCGAGAGCCGACTCGCCGAGGTTCGCCTCGAAGACGGCACGCCCCTCGCCGTCCGCCTGCCCGCGAGCCCGCGCGGCGAATCCCTCCCGCTCGCCCGCGGCTCCCCCGTGATCGTGGCCTTCGCGGCCGAGGATGCCGTGCTCGTGAGCGATTCGCCATGAGCACCGTACCCCCGGCCCCGCCGGTCCCCGGAGCCGCGGCCGGCGACGAGACCGGCGCGGCCCTCGCCCGCGACGCCCGCCGCGAGCGCCGTGCGGCCCTGGCCCTCGCCCTGCCCGCCCTTTTGCTCGTGGGCCTCGTGGCGCTTCTGCCCACCCTCTGGC
>DAIOUO010000398.1:0-3091 GCA_036759485.1 Geminicoccaceae bacterium
ACCCGAGCCTGCGCGCCGAGCTCGCCGGCCGGCTCGTCGACCGGCTGCTGGCCATGCGGCGACGGTTCACGACGGTCCTCGAGCTCGCCGCCGCCGACGATGCGCTCGCCCGGGCGCTCGAGGCCGCGGGCGAGCCGCCGTTTCCGCTCCATGTGCGGGCGGACATCGCCCCGCCCCGCCTCGACGGACCGGCGCCGGCCGTGGTCCTGGACGAGGAGTGCCTGCCGTTCGCCGAGGGCCGGTTCGATCTCGTGCTCGCCGCCGGCGGGCTGCACTGGGTCGACGATCTGCCGGGTGCGCTCGCCGGCATCCGCCGGGTCCTCGCCCGCGACGGACTCCTTCTCGCCATCTTCCCCGGTGGATCGAGCCTGGTCGAGCTGCGCACCTGCCTCGTCGAGGCGGAGCTCGAGCTCTCCGGCGGGGCGGCGCCGCGGGTGGCACCGACCCTCGACCCGCGCGATGCCGCCGCCCTGCTCCAGCGGGCCGGCTTCGCCTCGCCGGTGGTGGACGTCGAGCGCGTCGACCTAGCGTATCGCGACCCGCTGCGGCTGTTGCGCGATCTACAGGCGAGCGGGGAGAGCGCCGCACTCGCGCCGACACTGCGTCGGCCGCTGCGGCGGTCGGTGCTGGTTCGTGCGCTCGAGCTCTATCGCGAGCGCTTCCTCCGTCCCGACGGAACCCATCCGGTGACGGTCGAGCTGATCGTGCTCACGGGCTTCGGCGACGTCCCGGCGCCGCCCGCCTGCTTGGCGCGGTGACGATCAGGAGTGGGTCTCGGCGGCCCGCCGCTCCGGCCCGGCGGGTGGCCCGAGCCGCTCCTCGAGCCAGGCACAGGAGCGGCTGTCGAGAGCCAGGAGCGGGTCGACGGGCCGGACCTCGAACCAAGCGACCTTGGGCGCGCCGTTGCTCGGGCTCTCGTAGAGGTAGAGATCGACGGCGCAGCCTTCCACGTCGTAACGGCGGTAGCGGGCCTTGCGCTCCTGCCGCTCGAGATCGGGGCGACCGAGCAGCGCGTCGAGCGCGTCGGCTCGCATGCCGACGAGCCGGACGGGACCCGGCAGCGCGGCGATACGGGCGGCACCGAGCGAACGGTTCTCGACCGTCTGGGGTGGGGACGAGCCCCCGGCACAGGAGGCCAGAACGAGGGCTCCCGCCGCTACTCCGGCACGACGACGGTTCCGCCGGGAACCCAGAATCATGATCCACCGCCCCGACCGACGCAGGCGGACGAACAGTACTCCGAAACGAGGAAAAAACGAAGAGCCGATCAGCTCTCCAGCATCGAGACACTGCCGGAGAGCCGGCCGCCGCGCTCGATCTCGAGCTCGCCGTAGCGGACCGTGCCCTGGACCCGGCCGGTCGAGCGGATGAGGAGGCGCTTGCGGACGGTGAGATCGCCCTCGTAGACGCCGCTGATCTCGGCCTCCTCGACCTCCGCCTTGCCGTTGGTGAAGCGTCCGGTCTCGGTGATCTCGATCGCCCGGGTCTCGTTGAGGGTCACCTGCACGCTACCCTCGACCACGAGCCGGTCGCAGGCGGTGATCTCACCCGAGAGGCTGATGCCCTGGCCGACGATCAGCCGCTTCCCCTCGGCGGTGTGGACCGTCGGGGCGGGCCGCGGCGTCTCGAACGCCGCGGTCGAGGTGGGGCCGGTCGGAATGTCGACGGTCCGGCGCGGAAGCTCTGGCTGCATGGGCTTGCTCTCGCTCGAGGGACGCGGGAGGGGCGCCTCGGGAGCCTTCTCGCCGACCGCCGGGCGACCCGGCTCGGTGTCCTTCCTGCGGAACATGACACGCTCCCTGCTGGCTCACGGAGGCCGGGACACGGCCCGGGAGCCGGGCCGCCGGGCACGTCGCCGTGCCGGGGGGACCATTAGTCGCCCGCAACCGTCAAGTCAAACCCGCCGACCGCGACCGAAGCGGCGCTTGTCGCCGCAACCGGCCGCCTCTATCGGGCCTTCGACCGCCCGCCGGAACCGGAGCCGAGCCATGCCGATCGCCCCGAGCCCGTCCGCCCCGTTCGACGTCCTGGGCCTCGGCAACGCCATCGTGGACGTGCTCTCCCATGCGAGCGAGGAGCTCGTCGCGGAGCTCGGCCTCGTCAAGGGAGCCATGACCCTCGTCGACGAGGAGCGCGTCGAGTTCCTCTATCGGCGGATGGGACCGGCCCGCGAAGTGTCCGGCGGCTCCTGCGCCAACACCATGGCCGCACTCGCCGCCCTCGGCGGCCGACCGGCCTATATCGGCCGGGTCAAGGACGACCAGCTCGGCCGGGTCTTCGCCCACGACATCCGCGCCGCCGGCGTCACCTTCCGCAGCCGGCCGGCGAGCGACGGCCCGGCGACCGCCCGCTGCCTGATCTTCGTGACCCCGGACGCCCAGCGGACCATGCAGACCTATCTCGGGGCCTGTGTCGAGCTCGGGCCCGAGGACGTCGATCCCGAGCTCGTGGCGGCCGCCGGCATCCTCTACCTCGAGGGCTATCTCTGGGACCGGCCCGAGGCCAAGGCGGCCTGCCGCAAGGCCGCCGAGATCGCGCACGCGCACGGCCGGCAGGTCGCCCTCACGCTCTCCGACCCCTTCTGTGTGGGCCGCTGGCGCGAGGAGTTCCGCGAGCTGGTCGAGCGCGAGGTCGACATCCTGTTCGCCAACGAGGCCGAGATCACCGCTCTCTACGAGGTGGGGAGCTTCGACGAGGCGCTCCAGGCGGTGCGCCGGCACGTCCGCTTCGCCGCCCTCACCCGCGGGCCCAAGGGATCGGTCGTGGTGCGCGGCGAGGAGGTTCACGTGATCGACGCCGCCCCGGTCGAACGGCTGGTCGACACCACCGGGGCGGGCGACCTCTACGCCGCGGGCTTCCTCCACGGCCTCACCCGCGGCCTCGATCTCGGCGCTTGCGGGCGGCTCGGCTCGCGCTGCGCGGCGGCGATCATCCAGCAGTTCGGGGCGCGCGCCGAGCGGCCGCTCACCGAGCTCATCGACGAACCGGCCCCGGGCTCGGGCCGCGGGTGACCCCGGCGCGGCCGGGAGTATCGACCGCACGGACCGGGCGCTCCGACCCGTCGAACCCGAGGGCGAGCCGGTCGAGCAGC
>DAIOUO010000399.1:0-3091 GCA_036759485.1 Geminicoccaceae bacterium
GCGATCGTCACCAACCGCGGTGGGCGCACCTGTCACGCCGCGATCGTCGCCCGCGAGCTCGGCATCCCGGCGGTGGTGGGGGCGGAGGGGGCGACGCGGGCGATCGCGCCCGCTGCCACCGTCACCGTCTCCTGCGCCGAGGGCGAGGTCGGCACGGTCTATGCCGGCGCCGTTCCCTTCACCGTCGAGCGGATCGAGCCTTCGGCGATCGAACGGCCGCAGACCCGGGTCATGATCAATCTCGGCAATCCCGATCGTGCCTTCGCGCTTTCGGGCCTGCCGGCCGACGGGGTGGGGCTCGCCCGGATCGAGTTCGCGATCGCCGAGGAGATCCGCGCCCAT
Source organism: Geminicoccaceae bacterium (assembly GCA_036759485.1). GTDB lineage: Bacteria > Pseudomonadota > Alphaproteobacteria > Geminicoccales > Geminicoccaceae > JANXAZ01. The sequence continues at coordinate 343 of DAIOUO010000399.1, forward strand.
CCCATGGCGCTCCTCCACCCCGAGCGGGTGCAGGACCCGGCCGAGCGCGCGGCACTCGCGGCCCTCACCGAGGGCTGGCCCTCGGGCGCCGATTATTTCGTCGTCCGGCTCGCCGAGGCCGTGGGCACGATCTGCGCCGCCTTCTGGCCGCGGCCCGTGATCGTGCGGATGTCCGACTTCAAGAGCAACGAATACGCCCGGCTCCCGGGCGGTCGCGCCTTCGAGCCGGTCGAGGAGAACCCGATGCTCGGTTGGCGCGGGGCGGCGCGCTACGCGCATCCGGCCTATCGCGAAGGCTTCGCCCTCGAATGCCGGGCCATGCGGCGCGTGCGCGAGGTCATGGGGCTCGACAATCTCGTCCTCATGATCCCCTTCTGCCGCCGCGTGCAGGAGGCCGATGCGGTGCTCGCGGTCATGGCGGAAGAGGGGCTCGTGCGCGGTCGGGACGGGCTCGAGGTCTACGTGATGTGCGAGATCCCGAGCAACGTGATCAACCTCGAGGCCTTCGCCCAGCGGTTCGACGGCTTTTCGATCGGCTCGAACGACCTCACTCAGCTCGTTCTCGGCGTCGATCGCGACAGTGCGCTCGTGGCGGCCTCGTTCGACGAGCGCGATCCCGCGGTGCTCGAGTTCCTGCGCCGAGCCGTCGAGGGCGCCCGCGCCGCCGGCCGCCATGTCGGGATCTGCGGCCAAGCGCCCTCCGACCATCCCGAAGTCGCGGCCTTCCTGGTCGACTGCGGCATCGAATCGATCAGCGTCACGCCCGACGTGCTCCTGCGCACGCTGCGGCTCGTGCGCGAAGTCGAGGCGCGCAAGGGCCTGCCGGCACGGGCGGCATGAAGCGGGTCTATACGAGCGTCGGGGTCGAGGAAGGGGAGGGGCCGGTCGCCGTCCTGCTCGACGGCAAGCCGCTGCGCACACCGGCGCGCCTGCCCTTGCGCTTGCCGACCCGACCGCTCGCCCTCGCGGTGGCCGAGGAGTGGGCCGCCCAGGGCGAGACCGTCGACCCGCACGGCATGCCGCTCACGCGCCTCGCCACCACCGCCACCGATCTCATGCCGGCGCGCCGGGCGGACGCGCTGGCCGAGGTCGTGGCCTACGCCGCCACCGACCTGCTCTGTTACCGCGCGGCGAGCCCGGCCGATCTCGCCGCCCGCCAGCACGCCCGTTGGCAACCCTGGCTCGACTGGGCGGCTGCCACCTTCGGTGCACGGCTCGAGGTGACCCGCGCGCTCGACCCGACGCCGCAGCCGGCGGCGAGCCTCGCCGCGCTCGAGGCGGTGGTCGCGCGGGTCGCCGACTGGCCGCTCGTGGGCCTGCACGCCGCCACCCGGGCGACCGGCTCTCTGATCCTGGGGCTCGCCCTGCTCGAGGGTGCGCTCGAGGCCGAGGAGGCCTTCGCGCTCGCGCAGCTCGAGGAGCTCTTCGAGATCGAGCGCTGGGGCGAGGAGCGCGAGCAACGGCGCCGGCTAGCCGTGCTGCGGCGCGATCTGGCCGCCGCCACCCGTTTCCTGCGCCTGTTGGGAGCCGGCTCGTCCGCCGGCCCCTGACCAGTCGAGGACGAGGGCGAAGCGGGCGGGCACCCCGTCCTCGAAGGCCGCGACTTCGGCTTCGAGCCGATAGCCGAGCGGCGCCAGGCGCTCGACGAAGAACCGGTGGAAAGCGCGCGGCCGGCCTTCGAGCGTCGCGGGCCAGTCGGGCTCGCCCTGGAGGATGCGGCGGCCGCGGTCGTCCAGGAGTTCGGCCGGGAAGGTGAGGACCGTCGCCCGGCGGGCGCCGCGTCGGGCGGCCTCGGCGCAGCGGCGCAGGATCGCGTCGATCTCGGCCGCCGGCAGGGTCTCGGCCCGCAGCCGCTCGAGCTCCTGCCGGCGAGCCTCCTCCTCGGCGCGCCTTCGGGCGTGCGCCTCGAGGAGCCGCTCGGTCTCGACCGCCTCGGCCCGGACCTCGACGTCGCCGCCCTCGGTGGGCGCGGAGTACGACAGGTTCTGCGGCGCCTGACGAGGCTCGAGGCCCTTGGCCGACACGTGCGACTCGTCGCCCTCGGCCTCCTCGATCTGGACGTCGACGTTGAACAGGAAGCCCACCGACTCCTCGGCGATGCCCTCCATCATGGCGTTGAAGAGCTCGAAGCCCTCGCGCTGGTACTCCACGAGCGGGTCGCGCTGGCTGTAGGCACGCAGGCCGATGCCCTCGCGCAGGTAGTCCATCTCGTAGAGGTGCTCACGCCACTTGCGGTCGAGCACCGTCAGGACCACGCGACGCTCGAGCTCGCGGGTCACCTCGGGGCTCAGCGTCTCCTCGCGACGGTCGTACGCGGCCAGGGCGTCGTCGACGATGACCTGCCGCAGGCCGTCGCGGTGCAGACCGTCGCGGCCTCCGGCCTCCTCCTCGACCTCGGCGATCGTGACGCCCACCGGGTACAGGGTCCCGAGGGCGGTCCAGAGCTGCTCGAGGTCCCACTCCTCCGGGAAGCCGTCGGTGGCACCGGTGACGTAGGCACCAGTGACCTCCTCGATCATGGAGCGAACCCACTCGGCGAGGTTCTCGCCCTCGAGCACCCGACGGCGCTCGCGGTAGATGACCTCGCGCTGACGGCTCATGACGTCGTCGTACTTGAGGATGTTCTTGCGGGTGTCGAAGTTCTGGGCCTCGACCTGGCTCTGGGCCGACGCGATGGCCCCCGTGACGCGCTTGTTCTCGATCGGCACGTCGTCCGGGATCTTCATCGACTGCAGGACCCAGTTGACCC
>DAIOUO010000400.1:0-3083 GCA_036759485.1 Geminicoccaceae bacterium
CGAGCAGCACCCCGATCGCCCCGCCCACCGCCGAGAGCACCACCGCCTCGACCAGGAACTGCGCCATCACCTGACCCTCGAGTGCGCCGATCGCGAGGCGGATGCCGATCTCCCGCGTCCGCTCGGTGACCGAGACCAGCATGATGTTCATGATGCCGATCCCGCCCACGACCAGGCTCACCGCCGCGACGAAGCCGAGGACCGCCGTCAGAGCCCCGCTCGTCGTCTGCACCGTGCGGACGAGCTCGCGCATGTCGCGCACCGAGAAGTCGTCCTCCTCGCCCGGGCCGATCTTGCGCCGCTCGCGCAGCAAGCGCTCGAGCTCGCCCTGCACCCGTGCGGTATCGACGCCGTCCCGAGCCGCGACGTAGATCCGCGGGATCTCGGTATTGCCGGAAAGACGGCGCTGGAACGCCCGCAAGGGCATCACCACCGTGTCGTCGAGGTCGGTCCCGAAGCTCGATTGGCCCTTCGATTCGAGCACGCCCACGACCTCGCACGGCACCTTCCTCACCCGGATCGTCCGGCCGATCGGGTCGCCGGCGCCGAAGAGCGCCTCCTTCACGGTGGTACCCAGGATGCACACCGTCCGGCCCGAGCGGATCTCGCCATCGAGAAAGAAGCGGCCGGCCTCGAGCTTCCAGTCCTGGACGGTGAACAGCGCGTCGTCGGTGCCGGTCACCGTCGTGATCCGACTGTTGCCGCCGTAGAGCACGGTCGCCGGCAACTGGGCGACCGGGGCCACCGCTTCGAGCCCGCTCACCTGCTCGCGGATCGCCTGGACGTCGCGATCGGTGAAGGATCGCGCCGATACGCTCGCCCGGCCCGGGCCGATCTGCCCGGGCAGCAGGAAGAGCACGTTGGTGCCGAGCCGGGCGAGGTCGGCCGTCACGCGCGCCTGCGTGCCGCGGCCGATCGTGACCATCGCGATCACGGCCGCCACGCCGATCACGATCCCGAGCACCGTCAGGAACGAGCGCAGCGCGTTGCGGCGGATCGCCCGCAGTGCCAAGCGCAGCGCTTCCGTCAGCATCGCGCCGCTCCCCGGCGCAGGTCGGCCACGATCCGCCCGTCCTTGAAACGCACCTCGCGCTCGGCCCAGGCGGCGATGTCCGGCTCGTGCGTCACCATGACGATCGTGAGCCCGCCCCGGTTGAGGCCCGAGAGCAGCTCCATGATCTCCCGGCTCGTCTTGCTGTCGAGATTGCCCGTGGGTTCGTCGGCCAGCAGAAGCGCCGGCTCGCAGACCAGGGCCCGGGCGATCGCCACCCTTTGCTGCTGGCCGCCCGAGAGCTCCGAGACCGAATGGCGCTCGCGGTCGCCGAGCCCGACGCGCTCGAGTGCCGCCCTCGCCCGCGCCCGCCGCTCGGCGGCCGGCATCCCGCGATAGACGAGCGGCAGCTCGACGTTCTCGAGCGCACTCGTCCGCGGCAACAGGTTGAAACCCTGGAAGACGAAGCCGAGGAAGTGGCGACGGACGAGTGCCAGCACCTCGCGCGGGGCCTTCTCGAGCGGCCGGCCGGCGAATCGGTAGCTGCCCGAGGTCGGTCGATCGAGGCAACCCAGGATGTTCATCGCGGTGGACTTGCCCGAGCCCGAAGCGCCGGTGATCGCCACGAACGCGCCCGTTTCGACCGCGAGGTCGACCCGATCGAGGGCGCGCACGGCCGCGAGACCCGCACCGTAGACCCGGCTCACGGCCGCGAGCTCGACGAGCGGCCGGACGGCGGCACCCGCGCTCATCACTGCCGCCGCGGCTGGACCGCGTCCGTGACCACCCGATCGCCGGGCTCGAGGCCGCTCCGCACCACCGTCCGCCGCCCGTCGGTGGGTCCGATCACGACCCGCACCGCCTCCGGCCGCTCGCCCTTGATCACCCAGAGCGTGCGCTCTGGGCCCGTTTCCTCGGGCCGGCTCGCCTGGCGGAAGCGCGGCATCATGGGCATGAGCGCGCGCAGGAGGCCGGGCCGGTCGGATGGCTCCTCGGCCGGTGGTGCGAACCGCAGCGCCGCGTTCGGCACGAGGACGGCGTCCTCCACCCGCTGCACCGCGATCTCGGCGGTGGCCGTCATCCCGGGGCGCAGCAGCAGGTCGCGATTGTCCACGTCCAGGATCGCCTTGTAAGTCACGACCCCGGCCTGGATCTCGGAAGCGAAGCGCACGTCGCGGATGGTGGCCGGAAAGCGCCGATCGGGAAAGGCGTCGACCGTGAAGGTCGCGGGCTGGCCGGGCCGCACCTGGCCGACATCCGCCTCGTCGACGTCGACTTGGACCTCCATCTGGGCCAGGTCTTCGGCGATCGTGAACAACCTCGGGGCCTGCAGCGTCGCCGCCACGGTCTGGCCGGGATCGACGTTCTTCTGCAGCACGACCCCGTCGATCGGCGCCACGATCGCGGCCTTGTCGAGGTCGACCTCGGCGAGCCGCAGCTCGGCTTCGGCGACCGCGACGTCGGCCTTGGCCGTCGCGAGCGCCGCCTTCGCCCGGGCGTGCGCGGCTTCGGCGAAGTCGAGCTCGGACGGTGGGGCGACCCGGCGCGTCACGAGTTCCCGCTTGCGCTCGAGATCGCGCGCCTTCTCGGCGAGCGTCGCCTCGGCCTCGATCACCTTGGCGCGCGCCGCCTCGAGTCGAGCGGAGGCGCTCGCCCGCCGAGCCTCGAGCCGAGCGGTGTCGAGCCGAGCCAACACCTGGCCCTTCTTGACCTGGCTGTTGTAGTCGACCGAGACCTCGCGGACGATGCCGGAGAGCTCGCTCGAGACTTCGACGACCCGCCGGGGCTGTACCGTGCCGGTCGCGGTCACGATCACGGTGAGCGTACCTTTCTCGGCCGGTACGGCCACCCAACGGATTCCGCCATCGGCCGGGCGGGCGAGCCACCAGGCGCCGGCCGCCGCGAGGGCGAGCAGGAGGAGAGCGCCCAGAAGCCGCCACAGCAAGCGTCGCCGGCGCAGCCGGGCGAGCGCCGCATCGCCCAACACCGCTTCGATCCTGTCCTCGAGCCCCTCGGCCGTCGCGACCGCCACAGCACCCCTCGCTCGCCACCGGTTCCCCGGTGGCCGCCCTTCCTTGAACCACTTCTAAAC
>DAIOUO010000401.1:0-3060 GCA_036759485.1 Geminicoccaceae bacterium
CCGCGGCCACGGGCGACAAGGCTGCCGCACCGGCCGCCGCGGCACCGCCGCGCAACGGTCTCGCCCATCCGCCCGGCCGGATCGTGGTGGCGATCGACCCCGGTCACGGCGGCAGCGATCCCGGCACGATCGGCGTCGACGGCATCAAGGAAAAGGACCTCGTGCTGGCGATGGGCCTCGAGCTCGCCCAGGCCCTCGAGGCGACCGGCCGCTACGGCGTCGTCCTGACCCGGCGGACCGACGAGGGCCTCGCCTTGCGCGAGCGGATCAAGGTCGCGCGCGACGGCGGGGCCCAACTCTTCCTCTCGCTGCACGCCGACAGCCTGGCCGATCCGACCGTGGCCGGAGCGTCGGTCTACACCCTCTCGGAGACCGCCTCCGACGAAGAGGCGGCCGCACTCGCCGCCAAAGAGAACAAGGCCGACATCCTCTCCGGTACCGACCTCTCGCGGCACGATCCGATCGTCGCGAGCATCCTGATCGACCTCGCCCAACGCGACACCTTGAACAAATCGATCACCTTCGCCCAGCTGCTCTCCGAGGAGCTCCGCAAGGTCACACCGCTGTTGCGCAACTATCGCCGCTACGGCGGCTTCGCGGTCCTCAAGTCGCCCGAGACTCCCTCCGTACTGATCGAGCTCGGCTATCTCTCCAACCCCGAAGAAGCCAAGCGCCTGGCCGATCCGCGCCACCGCCGGAGGCTCGCCCAGGCGATCGTGACGGCCATCGATCGCCACACCGCCCCGGACGAGCGTCCGAACGGCTTCGCCGACCGGCGCCATTGACCCCCACGGCACCGCCCTCAAATAGAGCGGCACGCCGCGCGGATCCGGAGCACCGTCCCTTGCTGCGCTTGATCGGCTGGCTCGCCCGCCTCGCTCTCGCGGCCGTGGTCGCCTCCCTCGCCGGTGCGGCCGTGCTGCTCTGGGCGCTCGACCGCATCGCCTTCGACCTGCCCGATGCGTCCCGCCTCGCGGTCTACGAGCCGCCGACCGCCACCCGGCTCTACGCCGGCGACGGTCGGCTCCTCGCCGAGTACGCCCGCGAGAAGCGCGTCTTCGTGCCGATCGAGGCGATCCCCGAACGGGTCCGCCAAGCCTTCGTGGCGGCCGAGGACCAGCATTTCTGGCGGCATCCCGGGATCGATCCGCTGGGTATCGCCCGCGCCGCGCTCGCCAATCTGCGACGGATGCAGGAGGGCGAGGGCGGCCGACCGCAGGGCGCCTCGACGATCACCCAGCAAGTCGCCAAGAACTTTTTCCTTACCAACGAGGTGAGCCTCGAGCGCAAGCTCAAGGAAGCGGTCCTCGCCCTGCGCCTCGAGCGGATCTTCAGCAAGGAGAAGATCCTCGAGCTCTACCTCAACGAGATCTATCTCGGTGGCCGCGCCTACGGCGTGGCCGCAGCCGCCCTCGCCTATTTCGACAAGGCCCTCGACGAGCTCACGCTCGCCGAGGCGGCGCTCCTCGCGGGCCTGCCCAAGGCGCCCTCGGCCTACGACCCGCTCAGGAACCCCCAGGCCGCACGCGCGCGCCGCGACTACGTGCTGGGACGCATGCTCGAGGACGGCTACATCGACCGGTCCACCTTCGAGGCGGCCCGGGCCGAGCCGCTCGTGACCCGCCAACGGCCGCCCGACACCTTCGTGGTCGCCGACTTCTTCACCGAGGAAGTCCGCCGCCAGCTCGTCGAGCGGCTCGGCGAGGCAGGCTTCTACGAGGGCGGGCTCGCGGTCAGGACCACCGTCGACCCCGACCTCCAGGCCCTCGCCGACCGTTCGCTGCGGGCCGGGCTTTCGGCCTACGACCGCAAGCACGGCTTCCGCGGCCCCGTGGCGAGCCTCGATCCCGCCGCCCCCGACGCGCTCGCCCGGCTGCGCACCCTCGATCCCGGCTTCGAGCTGCTCGACTGGAAGCTCGCGCTCGTCCGCGCCGCCGACCGCGCGGGCCTCGAGGTGCAGTTCGCCGACGGCAGCGACGGGCTCGTGCCGCTCGCCGAGCTCGCCTGGGCCCGGCGGGTCGAGGCCGACGGCCGGCTCGGCCCGCCGGTCAAGGAGGCCCGCCAGGTGGCGCGACCCGGCGACGTGATCCTGGTCGAGCCGCTGCCCGGCCCCGGCCGCCGCTTCGGCCTGCGCCAGCGCCCGCAGGTCGAGGGCGCGCTCGTCGCCCTCGATCCGCACACGGGGCGGGTGCTCGCGATGGCGGGCGGCTTCAGCTACCGGCAGAGTCAGTTCAACCGGGCCACCCAGGCGCGCCGCCAGGCCGGCTCGGCCTTCAAGCCCTTCGTCTATCTGGCGGCGCTCGAGGCGGGCTACAGCCCCTCCTCGATCGTGCTCGACGCCCCGATCGTCATCGACCAGGGCCCCGGCCTGCCCAAATGGCGGCCCGAGAACTACAGCCAACAATATTACGGGCCTACCACGCTCCGGGTCGGCCTCGAGAAGTCGCGCAACCTGATGACCGTCCGCCTCGCCCAGGACATCGGCATGGAGCGGATCATCGAGGTCGCCCGCCGCTTCGGCATCGAGCGCGGCCTCGAGCCCTACCTCTCGAACGCGCTCGGCTCCAACGAGGTCACCCCGCTCGCCCTCACCACCGCCTACGCCATGCTGGTCAACGGCGGCCGGAAGATCGAGCCCTACCTGGTCGAGCGCATCCAGGACCGACACGGCCGCACCACCTTCCGCCGCGACGGCCGCGACTGCCCGGGCTGCCGCGACGTCGCCTGGCGCGGCCAACCGCCGCCCGAGCCCGAGGATCCGCGGCCGCAGGTGGCCGACCCGCGCCACGCCTTCCAGATGGTCGGCATGCTCCAGGGCGTGATCGAGCGCGGCACGGCGGTGGCGGCGCGCGAGCTCGGCCGGCCGCTCGCCGGCAAGACCGGCACCACCAACGACGCGAAGGACGCCTGGTTCGTGGGCTTCTCGCCCGACCTCGTGGTCGGCGTGTTCGTGGGCTTCGACCAGCCGCAGAGCCTGGGCGAGCGCGAGACCGGCGCCTCGGTCGCCCTGCCGATCTGGATCGCTTTCATGAAAGGTGCGCTCGCCGGCACCCCGCCCAC
>DAIOUO010000402.1:0-3057 GCA_036759485.1 Geminicoccaceae bacterium
CGCCCGCGAGAGCCTCGGCCCGCGCCTCCTCCACGAGTGCGGCGAGCGGAAAACGCGAGGGCCGAGGCGGCCGCGGCCGCTCGCGGGCGAAGGCGAGCGTGTCGGCGCAGAGCCGGATCGCCCGGTCGAGGCTCGCGACGAGGCGCGGGGCGATCCGGCGCACCTCCGGGTCGGCGCTGGCCTCGAGACGGTCCGAGACGAGCACCGCCGTGGCCAGCATGCCCTTGAGGTCGTGGGCGAGCGTGCTCACCGCCGAGCCCAGCGCGGCGAGCCGCGCTTTCTCGGCGAGAGCCCGCCGCAGCCCCTCCTGCATGCGGTGCAGCTCCTGTTCGACGATCCCGATCTCGTCGCCGCGCCTTGCGGGCGGATCGGGGTCGACCTCCTCCGGCCGCAGCCGGAAGCGCTCGAGCCGGGCGGTCAGCCGGCGCAGGGGCCGAACCACGATCCGCCAGAGGCTCGCCACGAGGAGGACCGCCACGAGGAGCGAAAGGAACACGCTCAAGGTGAGAATGCGCACGGAATAGTCGAGCATCGCGGCGCGCAACGGCGCCTCGGGCAGGATCACGTCGATCACCGTGCCCGGCTCGTGCGCCGAGGGTCCCACCACGCGAACGCACCGGCCGGGCTCGGCCACGAGCGCGGCGAGCGCGTCCGAGACGAGCCTCCAGGGCATCCGCTCGGCGAGATCGATCACCAGGTCGACCGGCTCGATCCGGCCGAGCATCAGCTCGGCGTCGCCACGCCAGAGGGTGACGGCGGAAACACCGGCATAGGCCAGGAGTCTCGCCTCGAGAGCCGGGTCGATGCGGCCGTCGGGGGCGGCATCGAGGCTCGAGGCGGCGAGCTCGGCGGCGGCCAGTCGCTCTTGGAGGAAGCCGAGGCGGAAGCGGGCGATCGAAGCGAGATAGATCAGCGTCTCGCCCAGGAGCACGAAGAGACAGGTCAAGAGCAGGATGCGGGCCGAGAGCCCACGCCCGGGACGGGGACGGAAGGGCCGTTCGCCCATGAAACCTCGCGCCTGCCCTCGGGGCGAGCCTCCTGCGCCCGCCGCCGGTGGCGGTCAAGGTGCGGCGTTGACCGCCCAATCGTAGGTGTGGCCGTCGATCCGCTCCCGCTTCTGCAGGAGCATGGCGAGCGGCGGCGCCGCATAGGCGGAGAGATGCTTGATCACCGACCGATCGTCGCCGCCGAAATCGTCCTTGAACCAATGATAGATGCTGGAGACGAGGAGCTTGCCGCCGTCGAGCCGGACGGCGCGCGGATGGTTGACGAAGCGATGGCCGGCGGCGTCGAGCTGGTCGTCGATCCGGTCGGCCCGGTAGGGCTCGGGGGCGAGGTCGGGGCAGCCCATCGAGGCACAGTTGACCGCGTAGTGGACCCGCGGGTCGCGCCAGATGGGCCGGAGGATCCGGTGCTCGACATCGTCGAGCGAGAGGTCTTCGCCCTCGACCGCGATCAGCGCAGCGCCCCAGGGCCCGTCGGCGAACGGGCCGGGCGAGATGTCGATGTCGCGGATCGAGTGCACCGGCCAGTGGTCCAGCACCACCTTCACCGTGAGCGCGTTGTAGAGGTTGATCCAGAAGGCCATCTGCTCGGGGCGGGCGAGCGCCGAGACCGCAACGGCGGCGAGCTCCGCGAGATAGGCCTCGAGCGCTGCGCGTTCCTCGGCACCGGCGGCGGCGTAGGCGACGAGCCAGCGGCCGTCGGGGCGCGGCCGCAGGAGGGTGCGCAGGAGCCCGGCCCAGAGGCCGTGGTCGACCCGCCGGGTCGAGCTCGGATCGTGGGTCTGCCAGCGCGGCCAGAGCCGCGCTGCGGGAGCGGCGGCGGAGGGGCGTGCCGGAACGAGGGATGCGGCGGCCAGAAGGAGGAGGGGGCGACGGCGCACGGCGAGAGGTCCGCGGAGTGAACACGACAGGTCCACCGCAGGAGATCGCGTCGGGCGGCCGCACGATCCACTCGCGACCCATCACGATGCGGCGAGCGGCCGCGGTTTGACAGGCCCCCGGGCGCCCCCTATATCCCGCCGGGTTCCGAGGACGCTCCCCGAGACAGAGGTGATTCGTGAAGCGGACCTACCAGCCGAGCCGGCTCGTGCGCAAGCGTCGCCACGGCTTCCGGGCGCGGATGGCGACCAAGGGCGGTCGCCAGGTGATCGCCCGGCGTCGCGCCCGCGGGCGCAAGCGGCTCACGGCCTGAGCCCGGACGGGGCGGGTGGCCGGCCGAAGCTGGTCGGGCTCGAGCGCCGTGCCCAGTTCCTGGCCGCGGCCAAGGGCCCGCGCCTGCACATGCCGGCCTTCGTCCTCCAGGTCGGTCCGCGACCCGATGCGCCCGACCGGGTCGGCATCGGTTTCACGGTCACCAAGAAGCTCGGTGGAGCGGTGGTCCGCAACCGGATCCGCCGGCGGCTGCGGGCGGCCGTTCGGGCGGCGGCCGACGCGCTCTCGGCCGGCGGCGTCGACCTCGTGATCGTGGCCCGACAGGCGGCCCTCACATGTCCCTTCGACCAGCTCGTCGCCCAGCTCCGCGAGGCCTTCGCGCGGCCGCGGCGCGGCTTCGCCCGGACCGGCTCGCGACCCTCCTCCTGATCGGTCTCGTCCAGGCCTACCGTTACCTGGTCTCGCCCGTGCTCGGCCCCTCTTGTCGGTTCCTCCCGACCTGCTCCGACTACGCGCGCGAAGCGCTCGAGCGGCACGGGCCGGTCCGCGGCGGCTGGCTCGCCGTGCGACGCGTGGCCCGCTGCCATCCCTGGGGCGGTTCGGGTTACGATCCGGTGCCGGCGGCGCGCGAGCCGTCCGTCCTTTCCGACCGTCCCGGCGCCCGTCCGACGTGAGCGCCCGCGAACCTCACGGGAGTCCGCCCGCACGATGATGGGTGACCAGAAGAACCTCGTGCTCGCGATCGTGCTGTCGGTCGGGATCATCCTGATCTTCCAGTACTTCTACGAGATCCCGCGGTTGCGCGAGCAACAGGCCCGCCAGGCCGAGCTCGCCCGTCAGGCGGAGCTCGCCCAGCCCGGCCAGCCGGCCCCGGCCACCGCCGGAGCGGTGCCGCCCGGCA
>DAIOUO010000403.1:0-3038 GCA_036759485.1 Geminicoccaceae bacterium
ATCTTCATCCGCCCGTTGGTCAGGCGGTCCACCCATTCGGCGAAGGGCTTGGCGATGTTCGTGAAGTAGACGCCGGTCTCGGTGTCGATCGTGGCCATCCGCCACTTGATCTGCTGGGCCGCGGCCTCTGCGGCGGCGAGCACGGTCGAGGCCACCACCGCTAGCCCGAGGAAGAGTCCCTTGCGCATTCCCGCCTCCCTCGCCTCACCCGGCCGCAGCCGGACGGAACGCGATCACGACCCCGCAGGCCGCCGCCGCGGGCACCACCAGCGAACCGTCGGGTGCCTCGAATGCGCCGATCCCCGCCGCCTCGACGCGAGCGCGGGCGCGGGTCGGGTCGGCGACCGCGAAGACGAGCGCCACGAGTCCCGGCTCCTCGAGGTCGAGCCCTTCGACCGCGGCGCCGAGCCGGCGGCGCAGGGCCTCGGGCTCGTGGAAGCCGAGCGTGGCGGTGCCGGTACGCACCTCGAGACGGTCCGCGATGCGCTGCACGCGCTCGCCGAGCAGGAGCCGCCAGGGAGCCTCGAGGGCGTCGAGGTCGGCGGCCGAGCCCAGGACCTCGACCAGTGCGGTGGCCCCGTTCGGCTGCTCGAGATGGTCCGCCCGCCAGACCAGATCGGGGGTGTGGTGCTGGCAGAGGAAGCACCAGGCCCCCGGGATCGCGCCGTCCCGGCTGCGGGCGACGGTGAAGCGAGCATCGCGCGGGCCATCGGCGAGCTCGACCGCGCGGGCGAAGTCGACCGCCGCGCCCTCGCCGAGCCCCGCGGCGGCGAGCTCGGCCGCGACCAGGCGGGCGTCCTCGGTCTTGAAAGCGAGGCCGTGGAGCCCGGGCCGGTGGGCGAGGCGGGTGCGCTGGGCGGCGTTGGCGGGTGTCGGCACGGTGACCGAGAGGAGCTCGAAATAGGTGCGCCGGTCGGGCAGCACGACGGTGCTGTTGGCGGTACCCATATGCGCCGAGTGGTAGCCGCGGGGCGTGGTGCGGAAGCCCAGGGCGGCGTAGCGGCGCTCGGCCTCGTCGAGGTCCGCCACCAGGATCACCGCATGGTCGAGATCGCCCACGCCGCGCATCCGCCGCCTCCTCTCAGGCATTTCGGCTCTCAGCCATGCCGGGTCTCCGCCAGATCGGCGCAGAGTGCCCGAAGCCGCGCGGCGATCGCCTGCCGGTCGATCTTGCGCGCGCCCGTGAGCGGCAGCTCGTCGACGATCACCACCCGCCTCGGGTGAGCGTAGGCCGGACCGTGCTCGAGGCAATGGCGGCGGAGCGCTTCGCCGTCTACGCTGTGACCCTTCTTCAACGAGACCATGGCGACCGGGGCCTCGCCCTTGTCGCGGTAGGGCACCGGCACGACGCAGGCCTCGCTCACCGCCGGATGGCGCAACAGGAGGCTCTCGACCTCGATCGGGTAGACGTTCTCGCCGCCGCAGACGAACATGTCGTCGGTGCGGCCCATGAAGTAGTAGAAGCCGTCGCCGTCGCGCCGGAACAGATCGCCGGTGCGAAGCCAACCCTCGACGATGCGCTCGCGGTCGACCTCGGGCAGATTGCGGTAGCCGGGCGTCACGCCCGGATTGCGGACCCAGAGCTCCCCCACTTCGCCCGGCCGGCCGTCGGTTCCCACGAGGCGGACCTCGCCCTCGGGCCAGGGCACGCCGCAGCTGCCGAGCGGGACGGGCCGGCCGTCCCCGGGTGGCCCGAACATCACCGGGCCGCCCTCGGTGAGGCCGTAGGACTGGTAGACGAAGGCGCCCGCGAACCGCCGGCACATCGCCTCGAAGAGCGCATCCGGCACGGGGGCGGAACCGACCGCCACGGACTTCACGCAGGAGAGGTCGAGGCGGTCGAGAAGATCGCGCTCTTCGAGGATGCGGGCGAAGAGGGTCGGCACACCCGTGAGATGCGTGCAGCGGTAGCGGGCGAGCGCCTCGAGGTAGGGGCGGGCCGCGAAGGACGGCATCAGCACGATCGAGCCGCCCGAGGCGAGCCGCGGCTTCACCGCACCCGCCATGGCGTTCTTGTGGTAGAGCGGCATGGCGAGGAGGGAGCGGGCGTCTTCGGGCTGCGGCCAGTAGCGCAGCAGGCGGTCGAGCCACCAGATCTGGCCGGCATGCGTCAAGGGCACGCCCTTCGGGCGCCCGGTCGAGCCCGAGGTATAGGCGAGCAAGCAGATCGCCCCTCGGGGCAGGACGACGGGCTCGCCGAGCGGGCGCGCCGCCGCGACCGCGGGCTCGAAGGGGTCGAAGCCCGGGGGCGGATCGCCCAGGGCGAGGCGCAGCCGAAGCGGCCTGCCCTCGAGGAGCCCGGCGACGGCCGGAGCGGCGGTGGGCTCGAGGATCGCCCCCGAGGGTTCGGCATCGGTGATGCAGTGGGCGAGCTGGGCCGCGCCCAGGCGCGTGTTGAGGGGCACCGGCACAGCACCCGCCCGCATCGCCCCGAACACGGCCTCGATGAACTCGGCGCGGTTGCCGATCGCCACGAGCAGCCGCTCGCCCGGGCCGATGCCGGCATCGCGCACGAGCCCCGCGACCCGGTCGATCCGCCGATCGAGGGTGCCGTAGTCGAGCGCACGCTCGCCCGAGGCGAGGTCGATCAGAGCCGGCCGCTCGGGCTCCCGCTCCGCCCAGGGGGCGAGCCAATAGGCGAGATTACCGGTCGCGGCAGGGCTGCGTTCCACGCGACCTCTTCCTGGCGCGCGCGCGGCCATCTAAGCCGCTCGAGGCGGGCCCGAAAACCCGTCCCGGCGACGATCGAAGGCCGCGTTCGCGGAGGGCAGGCATGCGGGCGATCCGGTTCCACGCCCACGGGGGGCCCGAACAGCTCCGATACGAGGAGGTGAGCGATCCCGTCTGCGGGCCCGACGACGTCGTGATCCGCATCCGGGCGGCCGCCTTGAACGGCTTCGAGCCCATGATCCTCGGCAAGACCACGGCGCTTCGCACCCCCTTGCCGATGATCCCGGGCGGCGACGGCTGCGGGGAGATCGAGGCGGTCGGCGCGCGGGTCGAGGGCTGGCGGGTCGGCGAGCGGGTGGGGTTCCACC
>DAIOUO010000404.1:0-3010 GCA_036759485.1 Geminicoccaceae bacterium
GCCCGCAACAGGTCGAGCAGGCGCCGGACGAGGGCCGCGGCGGCCGCGTCGCCCAGCCGCTCGAACAGGCTCACGCTGTCGGCCAGATCGACGAAGAGGATGCTCGGCTCGGCGCTCACCGCCGCACCCTCGCCCGCCAGGTGCGCATCGGCGTCGCGGGCTCGAGCAGCGCCCATTCGAGGGCGGCGGCGCGGCGCTGGCGCTGGTAGCCTTCGGCGAAAGCCCACGCACAGGCGGCGGGGTCGACCGGCCTGCCCAGGAGGTGGCGGGTCCCGCGGGCGAGCCGGCTGCCCTCCCGCGTCCACCGGGCCTCGACCTTCGCCCGATCGGGCCAGGGCAGATGCTCGTCCGGGTCGAGCGCCACGTTCTCGTCTTCGGGGTCGTCGGTCGGACCGGCCGGCAGCTCGCCGGGCGGCGGGCGGTCGAGATCCTCGAAGGCGAGGTCGATGCCCGCGAGGAGGGCGAAGGCCTCGCCCGCGAGCCGGGCGAGCGAGGGCTCGTCCATGCGGGCCACGAGCCAGGGGACGACGGCCGGATCGCCGAGCGCGCCCGCCGCCCGGATCACCCGCCGGGCATGGCGCGGGTCGCCGTTCAGGACGCGGATCCAGCCCGCTGCCGCGGCCGGGGCCATAGCCCGAACGGCGAGGTCGAGGGCCGGCCAGCCGTCGGGCTCGGCCTCCTCGGCGGCGCGCGCCAGGACCTCGAGGGCGGCACCCCGATCACCGAGCCGCACGGCCGACCAGGCGGCCCACGACCGGCAGGCGGGGTCGGTGTCGGCGAGGGCCGCGACGAGCACCGGGCGCAGCGCGCGGCGGCCGACCTCGCCCGCGAGGCGGAAGGCCCGGGCGCGCACCGCCGGGTCGGGATCCTCCACCAGCCGGTCGAGCCGACCCTGCGGATCGACCCGATGGAGCGAACAGGCGATCAGGCCGAGCCGGCGCTCGAGCGGGTCTTCGGAATCGAGCCAGAGGCCCACCCGGCCGCGCAGGTACGGCGGCCCGACCCAGCCCAGGGCACCCGCGATTCCCCGCAGGATCGAGGGCTCGGCACGGGCGAGTTCGAGAAGGGCCGCGAGCCGGTCGCTGTCGCCGGCCTCGAGGAGGAGGACGGCGAGCGGGAAGGCCTCGGCCGGCTCGGGGTACCGGTCGAGCCGGCCCTGGGCGAGCTCCAGACCAACGGCACCGGCGGTGCGCAGCCCGTCGAGATGGGCCTCGAGCCGCTCCTCGAGGCGGAGCAGGTGGCGCGGCGCATAGTGCGGCCGGTCGACCGCGAGGTCGCGCAGGTGCCAGAGGAAGGCCGCCTCCTCGACGTGCTGCCCGACGATGTCCAGGAGGACGGTAGCCATCAGTTGAGCTGGACCGAGGCGCCCTGGATTCGGTTGACGCCCGAAGAGCGGCTCGAGAGGTAGGCGCCCCGGATCAGCACTTTGCCGCCCCGGGTCAGAGTGATCGATGCTCTGCCGCAGCGGAGCACGATCTCCCGGTCGGCCTCCAGCACGAGGCGCTCGCCGTCGCGGACCAGATCGACCCGCGCGACGGCCGGCGCGGGCCCGCGCAGCCGGCCGACCACGATCGGCCGGGCCGGATCGCCGGCCTCGAAGACGAGGACGAGCTCGGCGCCGACGTCCTCGAAGCCGAGGGCCACGGTGGTCCGCGCCGCCCGCGGCGGGGCTTCGCCTGCCGGGTCGAGCGTCACGAGGGGCGACCCGTCGCCCGCGAGTCCCGCGAGCCTGCCGACCGCTACCCCGGGTACCGAAGCGAGAAGATCGGTCTCGACCATGGCCACCTCAGTTGTGCTCGATCTTCCGGCCCTTGATCACCACGTTGCCACCGGCCTTGAGGGTGATCTTGCCGGAGGCGTCGATCGTCACGTCTTTGCCCGTGATGGTGATCGTGCCGTCCTTCTTCATGGCGATCGCGGCCGAGCCGGTCGTGATCACGACCTGGTCGCCGGCATCGATCAGGAGGCTCTTGCCGATCGTCACGGTCAGGTCCTTGCCGACCTTGATCGCATCGCCCCCGGCTACGTCGGTCGAACGGTCCTTGGCGATCTTGGTCGACCGGTTGCCGCCGACCTCCAGGGTATCGTCTTTGGCGATCTTGCCGGTACGTGCACCGTGGACCTCGAGAGTGTCGTCCTCCCCGATCTTGGCCTTTCGCTCCTTACCGATATCGACTGTCAGTCCTCGGCCGATCTTGACGGTCCGCCCTCCGATCACCCGCCAGCTGTCGTCGGCGCCGATGGTGTGTGACTGCTTGGCTCCGACCTGAACGGCTCTGAGCCCGCCGACCTTTTGTTTCTGCGCGATGTAGACGGTGCGCTTCTCGCTCGCCTTCACGGTGTCGGTGCGGCTCTTGCCGACCGTCACCGTCTGATTGCCGTCGACGTCGACGGTCTCGTCGCCGCCGACCGCGCGCGTTCGATCGTTGCCGACGGAAAGGGTCTCGTCGTGGCCGACGCTCTCGGTGCGGTCGTGACCGATCGTGATCGTCTCGTCGTGACCGACCCGCTCGGTCTTGTCGTTTTCGACGACGATGTCCTCGTTCTTCTGGGCGTGCAGATAGACCTGCTCGCTGCCTTTCTTGTCCTCGAAGCTCAGCTCGTTCGACCCGCCGCCGCCCTTGGAACTGTCGCTCTTGATGCCGGAGCGCGTGGCATCGGCGGGTAGGCTCCAGGGCGGCATGGCGAGCGCGTTGAAGACCCGTCCGGTGACGATCGGTCGGTCGGGGTCGCCTTCGAGGAAGTCGACGATCACCTCCTGGCCGATCCGGGGCACGTGCATCGCTCCCCAGCCGGCACCGGCCCAGGCCTGGCTCACCCGCAGCCAGCAGGAGCTCGTGTCGTCCTCGCGGCCGTGGCGGTCCCAGTGGAACTTGACCTTGATTCGGCCGTAGCGGTCGCAGTGGATCTCCTCACCGGGCGGACCCGTGACGATCGCGGTCTGCGGCCCGTGGACGAAGGGCCTGGGCGTGCGCCGCGCCGGCCGCCAGGGTCGGTCGAGCTCGTGCAC
>DAIOUO010000405.1:0-3008 GCA_036759485.1 Geminicoccaceae bacterium
CCAATGGCTCGGCCGGGTCGGGGAGCCCGCGGCAGGAGGAACGGCGATGAACCCCGAGAGCCTCGCCTGGAACGAGAAGCTCGTGGGCGTGCCGGGCGGAGCGCTCCGGCTCGACACCCCCGCCCTGGTCCTCGATCTCGACGCCTTCGAGGCCAATCTCGCCGCCATGGCGGCCTTCGCCCGGGCGCGTCGGGTGAAGCTGCGGCCGCACGCCAAGACCCACAAGAGCGTGACGGTGGCGCGCCGACAACTCGAGGCGGGCGAGGTCGTGGGCTTCTGCTGCGCCAAGCTCGGCGAGGCCGAGGCGCTCGCCCGCGGCGGTATCGACGGCCTCCTCCTCACCGCCCCGGTGACGGGCGAGAGCAAGCTCGGCCGTCTGCTCGCGCTCCACGCTCGGCTGCGCGAGCTCCTGCTCGTGGTCGACGACCCGGACAATGTCCGCGAGCTCGGCGCCGCCGCGGCCGCAGCCGGGATCGTGCTCCGCGTGCTCGTCGTGGTCGACGTGGGCTCGCACCGCTTCGGCGCGCCCTCGCTCGAGGAGGCCCTCGCGCTCGGCCGCCTCGTCGCTTCCCTCCCCTCCCTCGAGCTCGTCGGCATCCAGGGTTATGCCGGGCGCATCCAGCACATCCGCGACTATCGCCAGCGCGAGGCGGCGACCCGGTCGGTCAACGCGCAGCTCGCCCGGATCCGCGACGCGTTCGCCGGGGCCGGCCTCCCCTGCCGGATCGTCACCGGCTCCGGCACCGGCACACACGATCCGGACGGGCGGCTCGGTGTGTTCACCGAGCTGCAGGTCGGCTCCTACCCGTTCATGGACGTGGACTATCTCGCCTGCGACCTGACCGGCGACGGGGTCGAGCGCTTCCGGCCCGCCCTCTTCGTCTGGACGCGGGTGCTGAGCAACCGGCACGTCGGGTTCGTCACGACCGATGCCGGCTCGAAATGCTTCGCCACCGACGGGCCGGCGCCCGCCCCGGCCGCGGGCGCCCCGCCCGGCTCGAGCTACGCGATGTTCGGCGACCAGTTCGGCCGGATCGAGCTGCCGCCGGGCGAGGAGCGCCTGCCCGTCGGCACGCTCGTGCGCTGTATCGCGCCGCATTGCGACCCGACGGTGAACTTGTGGGACCAACTGGTGTGCGTCCGCGGCGACACCATCGAGGCGATCTGGCCCATCGAGGGTCGAGGTGCGGTCGCCTGACCCCACCACTCGGACTCGCCCCGACCGGCGCCGGGCGCTCGGCAGGCTGTCCCGCTGGCGCGGTTCGAGCCGCCGACCGTTGCCGACGTACCGGAGCGCGTCGGACGCGGTGGCGGAGGCCGCCGGTCAGACCGAACTGCCGACCGCCGCCACGACCGCGATCCAGAGCAGGAAGGTCGCCACGAGCACGGGCCCGAGGGCACCGAACACTTCGGGCTCGGGTGCCACCTCGCTCGGACGGGCGCCACTCTCGGGGGGCGAAGGCAGATCGACGGACGGCATGGGCACGCAGGCTCCGATGGTCGCCGGGGCAAGCAGACGGGCGACCTTTTTCCCGTTCGTAGATCGAATGGCCGGCACGAGTAAAGGATCGGCCACGCTCGGTGGCCGGCGGAGCCCCCGACGTGGCACGCGCACCACGGGATACGGCGCGATTCGCCGGACCCGCATGCCGGGGCCGGCGGCGCCGGTGGTTGCCGGGCATCCACGGCCCGCCTACGAGCCCTTTCGGGATCGAGCGGGGGAGGCGGAGCCGTGCGGATCACCGAGGTCGAAGCACTCTATCTGCGGCTGCCGCAGATCCAGGCGCGGACCGATTCGAGTCAAGACGCGCTCCTCGTGCGCGTCGCCACCGATGCCGGCATCGTCGGCTGGGGCGAGGTCGATTCCTGCCCCTGGGCGGTCAAGGCGGCGATCGAGGCGCCGGTCTCGCACACCATCGCAGGCGGCCTGCGCCAGCTCCTGATCGGCGAGAACCCGCTCGAGATCGGTCGGCTGTGGAAGAAGATGTACGAGGCGACGCTCTATTGTGGGCGCGACGGCCTGTTCGTCCACGCCATGGCCGGCATCGACCTCGCGCTCTGGGACATCAAGGGCAAGGCCCTCGGGCGACCGGTCTGGGATCTCGCCGGTGGCCGCTACCGCGACAAAATCAGGGTCTATGCTTCCAACATGTTCCGCTTCACGCCCGAGGCCACCGCCGATCGGGTGAAGTGGTGCAAGGACCAGGGTTTCGGCGCCGCCAAGTTCGGCTGGGAGCCGTTCGGCCGCTCCGACCTCGCCTTCGATCTGCGGATGCTCGAGGCGATGCGGAAGGCGGCCGGGCCCGACTTCGACCTCATGCTGGACGTGGGCCTGGTGTGGGACGCCACGACCACGATCCAGCGGGCGCGGGCCTTCGAACCGTTCGATCTCTTCTGGATCGAGGAGCCCCTCCATCCGGACGATCTCGAGGGCTACGGCCGGGTGGCGGCCCGCATCCACCAGCGCCTCGCCGCGGGCGAGGAAGAGTGCACGCTCAGAGGCTTCAAGCGGTTGATCGAGGAGGGCGGGATCGGCCTCGCCCAGATCGATCTCACCCGCTGCGGCATGACCCAGGCGCTCGCGATCGCGGCCTATGCGGCATCCAAGGGCATCCCGGTCGCCAACCACAATTTCACGACCGACATCAACACCGCGGCCTCGCTCCATTTCCTGGCGGCGGTCCCGAACGCGCTGATCCTCGAATATTGCGTCGAGCCTTCCGAGATCAGCCGAGCGCTCGCCAAGAACCCCTTCCGGCTCGAGGACGGTTGCTTCCGCGTCCCCGATGCCCCGGGCCTCGGCGTCGAGCCCGACCCGGCGCTGATCGAGAAATATCTCCTCCGCAGCCTCTGAGACGCTCCCTTCGAGCCGGCGCCTCGACCCTCGGGGTCGCGCAGGCAGGACGAGCCGGTCGCGGCCGACCGGGAGAGGAAACCGGCCGTCGGCGGCGCGCAGGGGTCCGCCCTCGCACCTCCGCTCGATCGTCCGCGGTCCCTCCCCCCGAAGC
>DAIOUO010000406.1:0-3005 GCA_036759485.1 Geminicoccaceae bacterium
CTCGATGGCCTTCTCGCGCAGCTCGCTGTCGTAGATCCCGTCGCCGGCCAGGAGATCGTTGCCCCTGCCGCCCTTGATCGTGTCGTTGCCGCCGCGGCCGACCACGAGATCGTCGCCGCCCCTGCCGTCGATCAGCTCGGGACCCGACTGGCCCTCGATCGTCTCCCCGGCGTTCGAGCCCACGACCTTGGAGGCCTTGGCCTTGGCCGCCTGGGCCGTGCCGTCGACCGCGAGCGCGGTGGCGAGCCACTCCTCGTCGTAGGCGGAACCCGGCTTGTACTTCACCATCGATCGCTCCCGACGAGGCCGTTCCCGAGCGATCGGGCGCGGACCGCCCCCGCTCCCGCATCGTCGTCCCGGCACGGCACCCCCTCTCTAGGGGATCGGCCCCGACTGACAACCCCCGGCACCGTAGCTCGGGTTCGTTAACCGATCCTTTCCGCGCCCGGGGCGTAACCCGATACCGAGCGGCCGACCCGCCGTTGCCAGCGGGCCACGCCACCGTTAGCAGAGCCGCGGGTGACCGGCTCCGGGCCGGCGCGGTACAGTCGAGGAGACGATCGGATGATCAAGCGGAGGCAGATGGTCGCGGCGGCGGCCGGCGCCGCGGTCGGTGGCACCGCCGCCTTTCCCGCACCGGCGATCGCGCAGAGCGCGCCCGAGATCAAGTGGCGGCTGACCTCGAGCTTCCCCAAGTCGCTGGATACGATCTACGGCGCCGCCGAGGCGATGGCCAGGCAGGTGGCCGAGCTCACCGACGGCCGCTTCCAGATCCAGGTGTTCGCCGCCGGCGAGATCGTCCCCGGCCTGCAGGCGGCGGACGCGGTCGCGAACGGCACCGTCGAGTGCTGTCACACCGCGTCCTACTATTATTTCGGCAAGGACCCGACCTTCGCCTTCGGCACGGCGGTGCCGTTCGGCCTCAACTGCCGGCAGATCAACGCCTGGAACTATATCGGGGGCGGAATCGAGCTCCTGAACGAGTTCTACAAGAAGTTCAACATCCACGGGCTGCCCTGCGGTAACACCGGTGCCCAGATGGGCGGCTGGTTCCGCAAGGAGATCAAGACGGTCGAGGACCTCAAGGGGCTCAAAATGCGGATCGCCGGCCTGGCCGGCCAGGTCCTCTCCAAGCTCGGCGTGGTACCGCAGCAGATCGCCGGCGGCGACATCTACCCGGCCCTCGAGAAGGGCACGATCGACGCCGCGGAATGGGTCGGGCCCTACGACGACGAGAAGCTCGGCTTCAACAAGGTCGCACAGTACTACTACTATCCGGGCTGGTGGGAAGGCGGCCCGATGCTCCACCTCTTCGTCAATCTCGAGAAGTGGAACGGCCTGCCCAAGGCCTATCAGGCGGCGCTGTTCAACGCCTGCGCCTATGCCAACCACTGGATGATGGGCAAGTACGACACCCAGAACCCGCAGGCCCTCAAGCGGCTGGTGGCGGCCGGCGCCCAGCTCCGGCCGTTCCCGACCGAGGTCATGCAGGCCTGCTTCAACGCCGCCAAGGAGCTCTACGCCGAGCTCGCGGCCAAGAACGCCGACTTCAAGAAGGTGCACGACAGCATGATGGCGTTCCGCGGCGACACCTACCTCTGGTGGCAGGTCGCGGAGCTCACCTTCGACGCTTTCCAAGTGCGCGCCACGCGCGGCTGATCCGGCGCGACGAGCGCGCCGGTGGCCAAGTGCGCGCCACGCGCGGCTGATCCGGCGCGACGAGCACGCCGGTGGCCAAGTGCGCGCCACGCGCGGCCGAGCCGGCGCTAGGGGATCCAGGAGGGGCCGTACCCGAGCCGCGGTGCGGCCCCTCTCTCCGCGACGCGGCTATTCGATCTTCGGCGGGCCGAGGTCGATCGGCGGCAGCCCCTCGAGGCCCGGGATCCCGGGCAGCCCCGGAAGGTCGAGCTGTTTGATCGAGGCCGGGTCGATCCCGGTACCGGCGCTCTTGTAGTGCATGACCATCTGCGGGACCAGGATGACGAGCCCCACCATGATGCACTGGATCACGACGAAGGGCACCGCACCCCAGTAGATCTGGCCGGTGGTGACGGGCTCCATCCGCCGGCCGGTGAGCTTGTCGAGATAGGGCTCTTTGGGGGCCACCGAGCGCAGGTAGAAGAGGGCGAAGCCGAAGGGCGGATGCATGAAGCTCGTTTGCATGTTCACGCCCAGGATGACCCCGAACCAGATCAGATCGATCCCGAGGCGCTCCGCCGCCGGGCCGAGGAGCGGGATGACGATGAAGGCGAGCTCGAAGAAGTCGAGGAAAAAGGCCAACAGGAAGATCAGGACGTTGACGACGACGAGAAAGCCGACCTGACCGCCGGGCAGGCCGACCAGCAGCTCCTCGACCCATTTGTGGCCGTCGACCCCGTAGAAAGTGAGGGAGAAGACGCGAGCACCCACGAGGATGAAGATGACGAAGGCGGAGAGCTTGGCCGTCGAGTCCATCGCCTGCTTCAAGAGGTCGAGGGTGAGCCGGCGCTTGAAGAAGGCGAGCAGGAGCGCGCCCGTCGCACCCATCGCCCCGCCCTCGGTCGGCGTGGCGATGCCGACGAAGATCGTGCCGAGGACGAGGAAGATGAGGGCCAAGGGCGGGATCAGGACGAAGACGACCTGCTCGGCCAGCCGCGAGAGGAGGCCGAGCCGCAGGAAGCGGTTGGCGAGCGCCACCGCGAAAGCGAACAGAATGCCGTAAGTCGCGGCCAGGATCGGCCCGCCCTGGCGCATGCCGGAGGTCACGCCGAAATGGGCCGCCACCGCCACCCCTACCGAGCAGACGAGGAGCACGAGGAAGGAGCGGACGCCGGCCCCGCCGTCGGGTTCGCGGAAGCGGATCGCCTCGAGCGGCAGGGCCGGGGCGGCCGACGGCCGGATCAGCGTGACGAGTAGGACCCAGAAAGCGTAGAGGCCGGCCAGCACGAGCCCGGGCACGAAGGCGCCCTCGTACATGTCGCCCACCGACCGGCCGAGCTGGTCGGCCATGACGATGAGCACGAGGG
>DAIOUO010000407.1:0-2987 GCA_036759485.1 Geminicoccaceae bacterium
GACTCGGGCAGCCCATCGGGCGAACGCGCGGAACCGCCGCGCCCCTGCCCACCTTCCCCGACGGCACGCACCCGACCGCCGGCCCCGACCTCGTTCCCGGCCGAGTATCCGCTCGCCCGGCCCGGCCCACCGTCGCGGCCCGCGGCGCGGCGCTCACGAGCGATAGTCGGCATTGATGTCGACATAGCCGTGCGTCAGATCGCAGGTCCACACCCGCGCCCGGCCGGGCCCGCGGCCGACCGTCACGGAAAGTGCGATCTCCCGGCCGGCCAGATGCGCCGCCACCGGCCCCTCGTCGAGGTCCGGCACCGCCTGCCCCTCGCGCGCCACCGGATGGCCGCCGAACGCGACGGCGAGTGCGGCGGGCTCGATCGGCTCGCCGGCGCGGCCGACCGCCGCCACGACCCGGCCCCAATTGGCGTCGCCGCCCGCGATCGCCGTCTTGACGAGCGGGCTGTTGGCGATCGTCATCGCGATTTTTTTGGCCGAAGCGTCCGAGACCGCTCCCTCGACCGTGATCTCGACGAGCTTCTGCGCACCCTCGCCGTCGCGCACGACCTGGAGTGCCAAGTCGAGGCAGACGGCGTCGAGCGCGTCCCGGAAGCCGGCGAGCCGGCTGTCGTCCGCGTCCTGCACGGGGTGGTGGTGGGCCCGCCCGGAAGCCAGGAGGAGGAGCGTGTCGGAGGTCGACGTGTCGCCGTCGACCGTCGTGCAGTTGAAGCTCTTCTCCGCGGCCGCCGCCAGCAGCGGCCGGAGGACCGGGGCCGGCAGACGCGCGTCCGTCACGAGGAACGCGAGCATCGTCGCCATGTCGGGAGCGATCATGCCGGAACCCTTGGCGATCCCGGCGATCCGAACCGGCACCCCGTCGATCGCGGTTTCGGCCACCGCACCTTTGGGAAAGGTGTCGGTGGTCATGATCGCGCGTGCCGCCTCGGCAATGCCGTCGGCCCGCAGACCCGCCACGAGCTCCGGCACTTTCGCGGTGATGCGCTCGACCGGCAGCCGCTCCCCGATCACGCCCGTGGAGGCCACGAGCACCTCCTCGGCCGGACAGTGGAGTGCGGCCGCGACCGCCCGGGCCTCGGCCTCGACCGCCCGGTCCCCCTCCGCGCCGCGGCAGACATTGGCGTTCCCGGCATTGACGATCACCGCCCGCGCCCGGCCCCCCGGCAGCACCTTGCGGCACCAGATCACCGGGTGCCCGGGCGTCGCCGAGCGGGTGAGCACACCGGCCACGCTCGTGCCCGCCACCGCCTCGAGGAGCAGGAGGTCGGGCCGGCCGCGATAGCGGATTCCGGCCTCGACCGTGGCGAAGCGGAAGCCCGCGACCGGCGGAATCGCCGGGAAACCGGCAGGTGCCAAGGGCGAGACCCGGGTGATCCGCGCCATGATCCCTCTGCCCGCTCAGTTCGCCTTGGGCGAGCCGTCGATCGCGAAGCGCTCGATGCGCGCCTTGGACCGCAGCTCCGCCACGAGCGCGTTGACCGTCTCGCGCGCGATCTGCTCCTTGAGCTCGGCCTCCTTCTCCTCGAGGGTGGGGGCGGCACTGCGCCGCTCCTCGACCCGGATGACGTGCCAACCGAAACGCGTCTGGACCGGCTCGCGGGTGATCTGGCCGGGCTCGAGCCCGAAAGCCGCCTCGGCGAACGGCTCGACCATCGTCTCGCGGCGGAAGAAGCCGAGATCGCCCTCCGTCTGGGGTGCCGAGGGGTCGATCGAGCGCTCCTTGGCGAGCTTGCCGAAATCCGCCCCACCGGCGAGCGCGGCGATCACCTCGCGCGCCTCGGCTTCGGTCTTCAGGAGGATGTGGCGGGCGCGAACCTCTTCGACCGCGAAGCCGGGCTGGACCCGCGCCACGGCGTAGGCCTGCTGCAGCCGCTCGGGGGTCAGCGCCTCGACGATCGCCGCCTCGAGCAGCCGGTCGCCCAACACCTCGCGCCGCGCCCGGGCGAGCGCCGCCTGCACCTCCGGCCGGGCGTCGAGCTTGCGGCGCTCCGCCTCCTTGGCCAGCAGCCGGCGGTCGATCACCCGCACGAGCAGCGGGTCGTAGATCATCGCGAGCGGCAGCTGGCGGTACTGCTCCGGCAGCTCGGCCTGGGCCGCCTCGAGCTCCGAGCGCAGCACCTGCTCGCCCTCGACCACCGCCACGACCGGATCGTCGCCGGCGGCCGCCCCGACCTCCGCCAGCGGCCCCAGAAGGATCGCGAGAGCAACCGCCGTCGTCCTCGTTCGCATCACACCTCTCCCCGAGGACCCCGCGTCCCCGGTCGCGCTCGATAGCCGGTTTCGCGGCCGGGGGTAAGGCCGGGCCGACCTCCGCCGCCGCCGACCCGGCAGGCGATCGTCGAGAAATCCTTGACGCCGGGCCGCCCCCGGTCGCCCGATCGAAGGCCGCCGACGCCGCCGGAAGCACGCCCTTGGACCGCGCGCCCTCGATCGCCGCCCGCTTCGCCGCCCTCGCCGACGACCCCGCGCGAGTTCGGCTCGAAGGGCTCCATCCGCTCAAACACGCGCTGCGGTTCGGGGGCGAGGTCGAGCTCGCCGTGAGCCCCGATCCGAGAGCGCTTCTCGCCCTCGCCCGTACCCTCTGCCCCGATCTGCTGGAGCGGCTCGAGGCCCTCGTCGAGCCCGTGCCGGCCGGGCTCTTCGCCGCCCTGGGCCCGCCGCCGCCTAGCCCGGTGCTGGCGATCGCCCGCCGCCCGCGGGTCGACACGAGCGCACTCCTCGCGCCCTCGGGCCCGGCCCCTGTCCTTCTCCTCGACCGCCCGGTCCATGCCGGCAATCTCGGTGCGGTCGTGCGCGTGGCGGCCGCCCTCGGGGCGGCGGGCGTCCTCACCCTGGGCGGGGTCGATCCCTGGTCGCCGGCGGCGCTGCGCGGATCCTCGGGGCTCCACTTCGCCCTGCCGGTGGCGCGCCTCGAGCGGCTGGGCGAGCCGGTGGAGCGGCCCCTCGTGGCGCTGCACCCCGAGGGACCGATCCTCGAC
>DAIOUO010000408.1:0-1246 GCA_036759485.1 Geminicoccaceae bacterium
GAGGAACTCCGGCGTCGGCGATCGCCAACGGTCGCGCGGGCGGTGAACTCCGTCACCGATACCGACGGCGACGAGATCCGACCCTGTCGCGGAAGGTGAGCAGCGGAGTCACCGGCAACCCGACCCGGGGCGACGACGAGATCGAGGCGCGGCAGCGATCGCATCGACGCGTCGTGCGGGGCGACCTCACCGCTCGAGGCGACGCCGGCGAGGACCGGTGGCCCGACGGCGAGACGCGCGAGCGCCCGTTTCCGCGCGTTTGCTGGGGCGGCGGAGGAGGGCGATCCCCGCGGCCGCCCGGCCTCGGACGAGATCGGCAGCGATAGCCGGATCGGGAACCTCGTGGCCCTGCTCCCGGAGGCGGTCGGTGACCGTCGTTTCGCGGGCCGGGACGCGGCTGTCGGAGCCGTCGGCGACCTCGTCCTCGATCTGCCAGAGGCGAACGGGCTCACGGGCGGAGGCGGACGGACGATCGGGTTCGCCGGGGCAGGCGTGATCCCGGTCGACGACCTCGTGCCGTTCAGGACTGGTCGCCGCGGACTCGCCGCTGCGCTCCACTCGCTCGACGGTTTTCGCGCCGGCGCGGCACTTCGCCCACATAACCTTTACGGCTCGCATACCATCGAACGAATTCGCGCCGAGTTCGTCTAAAATGCCACCGTTTTCCGGTATCCGAGCGAGGGCGCGGCCGGACGAAGAGCCGACCGCGCCGGTGGGGAAAGGAATGGCCTCGAGCGCGGGTGTGCAGGCGGTGGGTGCGATCTTCGACGACGAGCTCCGGGTGCGCGCGGTCCAGGCGACGGGTCCCGTCACGGTCGTCACGGGCACCGAGGGCGACGACCTCCTCCTGGCGCGGCGCGGCGGCACGCGAGCGGGCGGCCGGCCGACCAAGGGAGCCGACCGGATCGAGGGCCGCGGCGGCGACGATCAGGTCGACGCCTCGGGGGGCGACGACGAGGTCTTCGGCGACTTCGCCTCGGCCTCCGGCACGGATCCGACCGCCGACTATCGCGGCGGCAACGACCGCCTCAAAGGGGGGGCCGGTAACGACGCGATCTGGGGCGAAGGACCCGGCCTCGCGATGTCCAATGCCTCCTTTGGCGACGACTGGATCGACGGCGGCCCGGGCGACGACACGCTCGTCGGCGACACCGAAGGGCTCGTCTATGGTCTCTCGGGCGGCAACGATCGGATCTTCGGGGGCGCCGGCAACGACGTCGTCTACGGCGACTGCAGCGATTCGATC
>DAIOUO010000408.1:1256-2986 GCA_036759485.1 Geminicoccaceae bacterium
CGGGGCGGCGACGATTCGCTCTACGGCGGCTTCGGCAACGATCTGCTGATCGGCGACGCACCTTTCGTCGATTTCCAGGGGTTCGCGGGCAACGATCTCCTCGACGGCGGTGCCGGTGACGATGTCCTGATCGGCGACGGGGCCCTGGAGACGGCCGGCAGCGGCGGCGATCGCCTGATCGGCGGGGCGGGGAACGATCGGCTCTACGGCGACACTCCGCTCGGTGTCGACTTCGACCGGATCGCCGGCTCTCGATCCGATTTCCCGAACGACCTCTACTACGCGCAATGGGGCAGCGACGACTTCCTCGACGGCGGGACGGGCGACGATCTGCTCGTGGGCGGGGCGGGCAGCGACGAACTCACTGGTGGCAGCGGCGACGACGTCTTCCTCTTCTTCCCGACCCGCCGATACGAGTCCGAGGTCGAGATCGACCGGATCCTCGACTTTCAACAGGGCCTCGACAAGCTCGACCTGACCCTTTGGGGGCTCGATGGAACCGTGCTCGACACCGACGAGGACGGTAGGCTCGGCGACGGCGACGACGCGGTGTTCGGCGACGGCGCGGGCAACCTCGTGATCGACCTCGGCTCGGCGACCGGCCTCGCCGATCCCGATCGGGCGGTCGTGATCCTCGAGGGTGTTTCGAACCTGCGGCTCGACGACCTCGTGCCCCTATCCGCAGCGGCCTAGCCCGAAGCGAAGGGATAGCCGCGGCCGGGAGCGGCCTCGATCAGCGCGCGCGTGTACTCGTGGCGCGGGGCGGTCAGCACCTCGGCCGCCTCGCCCTCTTCGACCACCTGCCCCTGCCGCATCACCGCCACCCGGTCGCAGACCTGCGCCGCCACCCGCAGATCGTGGGTGATGAAGAGCACCGCGAGCTCGAGCCGAGTGCGGATCTCGTCGAGGAGCTCGAGCACCTGGGCCTGGACCGAGACGTCGAGGGCCGAGACCGCCTCGTCGGCGATCAACAGCTCGGGCTCCATGGCGAGCGCCCGGGCGATCGCGATGCGCTGGCGCTGGCCGCCCGAGAACTGGTGCGGATAGCGGTCGAGCGCGGCCGGGTCGAGCCGGACCAGGCACATGAGCTCTTCCGCTCGCGCGCGCGCAGCGCGCGGCGCCGCACCGAAATTGACCGGCCCCTCGACGATCGAATCGCCTACCGTCCGGCGCGGGTTCAAGGACCGGTAGGGATCCTGGAACACCACCTGGACCCGGCGGCGGTGCGGCCGCAGCCGCCGTCGCGGCAGCCGACCGATCGGATCGGCACCGAGCCAGACCTCGCCCTCGCTCGGGTCGGTCAGCCGAGCGATGCAGCGCGCCACGGTCGACTTGCCGGAGCCCGATTCGCCGACGATGCCGAGCGTCTCGCCCTTGCGCACGGTGAGCGCGACGCCCTCGGCGGCGCGCACCACCCGCCGCTTCCCGAGCCAGCCGCCGGTCGTGTACGCCTTGCCGAGCCCCTCCGTGCGCAGCACGATCGACGAGTCGGCGCGGCTGCGTGGATGGCGCGGCTCGAGCGAGGGCACGGCCGCGATGAGCATCCGGGTGTAGGGATGCTCGGGCCGCCTGAGCACCCGGTCGCGCGGACCCTCCTCGACCAGTCGGCCCTGCCGCATCACCGCGACCCGGTCGGCGATCTCGGCCACCACCCCGAAATCGTGCGTGATGAACAGCACGCCGGTCCCGTGCCGCGCCTGCAGGTCCTTGATCAGGCGCAGGATCTGCGC
>DAIOUO010000409.1:0-2982 GCA_036759485.1 Geminicoccaceae bacterium
CTCGGCGCCCGCAGGTGCCGGAAGGAAAGCCCGATGTGCGATGGGGCCGCTGCCCGCGACCGGGTCTTGCGGCGGGGGGCGGTGGCCGCCCCGGTACCGAGGCGAGGTTCCTCGTGCGGCGACGCCCGCGCCGTCGCGCGGCGGCGCCGAGGGCCGAGGCCGCCCCAGGGATCGGGCCTCGGGCAGGCCGCGGTCGCGCCGTGTCGCGGTTCGGCTCGGCTCGCGCCGGGGCCGGGTGTGCCGGTGCGCCCGTTAACGCTTTCTCAACCTTCTCCGGCCAAGCTCGGGGCGGACGCGGGGAAATGCGTCCGAGAGGGACCGAGCCGGGAGGGCGAACCGTGCCATGAGGGGCCGTCGCGTGTCGATGCCGCCGCCCGGCGACCGCCGCGGAGGCGCGACGAGCCCGGCCGCGCCCGCACGCCGGCCGAGGAGGGGTACCCGCGCGCCGCGGACGGCCGCTCTCCAGGCCCTGCTCGCGGCCACCCTCGCCCTGCTCTTCGCGGCGTTCGGCGGCTCGTCGGCCGTCGCCCGCGCACCGGCGCCCGAACGGCCCGAAGCGAACCGGCTCCTCGAGGCGGAACGCGCCGCCGACGGGCGTGGAGGGGGTGGGTCAGAGCCGGCAGTGGGCGATCAGCCGCTCGAGGAAGGTTTCGCAGGCGGCGAGCTGCGACAGCTCGACGAACTCGTCGGGTTTGTGCGCCTGGGCGATGTCGCCGGGGCCGCAGACGATCGCCGGAATTCCGCCGTCGCGGCGGAAGAGACCGCCCTCGGTGCCGTAGGCGACCTTCCGATGGCCGTTCTTGCCGGCGAGCGCCTTGGTGAGCGTGGTCAGGGGATGGTCGGGAGCGATGTCGACCGGTGGCAGCTCGGTCGTCTGCTCGAAGTGGATCCCGGCGCCGGAGGCCGTCTTCCGCATGGCCGGCAGCATGCGCTCTTCGGCGTGCGCCTTCACCTCCGCGACGAGCGCGGCGAGATCGATCTCGGGCAGGGTGCGGAACTCCCAGTCGAACCAGCAGAGCTCCGGGACGATGTTCAAAGTCGTGCCGCCGTGGATCTGGCCGACGTGCGCGGTCGAATGCGGGACGTCGAAGAGCGGGTCGAACGGTCCTTCGACGGCGAGCCTGCGGCCGATGTCGCGGATCCGAACGACGAGTTCGGCAGCCCATTCGACGGCGTTGACCGCGGTCGGGGCGAGCGAGGAATGGGCCGGGGTGCCGGTGACGCTCGTGCGGTAGCTCTCCTTGCCCTTGTGGGCGATCACGACCTCCATGCCGGTGGGCTCGCCCACGATCACGCCCAGGGGCTTCACCGGGCAGAGCCGGTCGAGCTCGGCGATCAGCAGACGCACGCCCTTGCAGCCGACTTCCTCGTCGAAGGAGAGGGCGATGTGGATCGGCCTGGCGAGCGGCTTCTCGAGCATCGCCGGCACCATGGCCAGCACGCAGGCGTCGAACCCCTTCATGTCGGTCGTACCGCGGCCGAACGCGCGGCCATGGGCCACCCGCAGCCGGAACGGATCGGCACTCCAGGGCTGACCGTCGACCGGCACGACGTCGGTGTGACCGGAGAGCACGTAGCCCGGCACGTCCATGGGGCCGATCGTGGCGAAGAGGTTGACCCACTGGCCGGTCGGATCGGTGACCCGGCGGACCGGTACGCCGAGCCCACGGAAATAGTGCTCGACCCAGTCCGCGAGGGGGCGGTTGGGGTTGCGGCTCACCGTGTCGAAGCCCACGAGGGTCTCGAGGATCGGCAGGCAGCGAGGTGGACTCATGCTGGGCTCCGGGGCGACACGCCGGCGGAGTTAGGCGCGCCCGCCACGGCCGGCAAGTCGCGATCAGGGGTCGACTTGGCGGCGAGGCCGGCTTCTGCTAGCCGAACCGGGGTCACGGTCCGGAGGAGCGCGCGTGAAGCTCGCCGTATTCATCCACACGAACGAACGGCAATATGTCGGCGCCCTCGTCTCGGCGCACTCGATGCGGCGCAACAGCAAGCATCCCGAGGCACTCGATATCCGGATCCTGCACACCCGGGACTTCCCGTTCCTGGCTGCACGCCAGGGCCAGAAGTACAAGCGGGGCAGCGAGTGGCGCGAATGGCGGATGGACGATCTGCAATCCTTCACGCCGCTGCGCTTCGCGCCGCCCGAGCAGATGGGCTTCGAAGGCCGGGCGGTGATCGTCGACCCGGACATCTTCGCGGTCGGCGACGTGTGGGAGCTCCTCGCGCGCGACATGGGCGGCAAGTCCATCCTCTGCCGCAAGCGGCCGGGCAAGGAGAACGTCCCCGGCCACTATGCGACCTCCTGCATGCTGCTCGACTGTGCGAAGCTGAAGCACTGGCGAGTCGAGCAGAATTTCGCCGAGCTCTTCACGGGCGAGCGCGACTACGCCCGCTGGATCGAGCTCGAGTACGAGGACCCGGCCACGATCGGCTTGTTCGAGCCGGAGTGGAACGATTTCGACCATCTGGACGAAAAGACCAAGCTCATCCACAATACGAAGCGTCATACGCAGCCCTGGAAGACCGGGTTGCCCATCGATTTCGTCGAGGCCGACAAGTTCAAGCTCTGGTCTCCGAAGGGCTGGATCCAGAAGGTACAGCGCTCGCTGTTCGGCCACTACCGCTATTCGGGCACGTACAAACCGCATCCCGACCCTCGCCAGGAGCGTCTGTTCTTCGCCCTTCTGAAGGACGCGATGAAGGCCGGAGTAGTGACCGACGCGATGCTCGAGGCGGAGATGCGAGCGAACCACGTGCGGCACGACGCTCGCGAGGTCTTGGCCCGCACGCCGGACTGGGAGGAGCTCGATCTCCTCGGTCGGGGGATGAAGGCGGCCGCCTGAGGCGGCCGCTCGCCAACGGCAGCAGGGCTGCGATCCGGGATCCCGGTCGGCGCCGGCGGGCGCCGGCGAGGGCGAAGCAGGACGCCTCCGCCCCGAGACCGTGGCATCGGTCGGGTTCGACCGGGAGGACGCGGAC
>DAIOUO010000410.1:0-2017 GCA_036759485.1 Geminicoccaceae bacterium
GCCCACGAGGGCTCGCCCGGCTCGCCTTTCTGGGCGAGGGTGGGCTCGAGGGGGCGCTCGCCGAGGCGCGGGCCGATTGGCCGCTCTCCCGCTTGATCGAGGATCCGGGTGCCACCGAGGCGCTGCCGGCCGCGGTGTTCGATCCCCGTGCCCGCGACGCGCCGCTACGCGTACTCGTCAAGGGCACCGCGTTCCAGGTCCGCGTCTGGCGGGCGCTTTTGGGAATCCCGGAAGGGGCGGTGGCGAGCTACGGCGGCCTCGCCGCCGCCATGGGCGAACCCGGGGCGAGCCGGGCGGTGGGTGCTGCCTGCGGCCGCAACCGGATCGGCTGGCTGATCCCCTGCCACCGGGTGATCCGCGAGAGCGGTGCCCTCGGCGGCTATCACTGGGGGCTCGATCTCAAGCGCGCCATGCTCGCGTTCGAGGCCGGCCGCAGCGGGGTGCTCGCCGACGCCGCCTGAGCCGTCCGCACCGGCGCCTCGCGAGCGGGCCTGGCGCTCGGCCCTGGTCCTGCTCGTGGCGCTCGCCGCGGCGCTCCGCCTCGCCGTGGCGTTCTCGACCGTGGACGCCCCGGGCGACGGGCCGACCCGGGCGGCTCTCGGCCGGCAGTGGGTCGAGGCTCCCCGGCTCGTGCGCGACGGCCACTGGCTGCCGTTCGGCGAGGTCATGGTCGGGCTCGCCAATCTCCTGGTGCCCGACCCGCTCTGGGCCGCCCGGGCGCCGAGCCTCGTCACCGGCAGCCTGAGCCCGCTCCTCTTGGCAGTCCTCGCGGCGGGGCTCTGGGGCCGGCGGGCCGGGCTCGCGGCGGGTCTGCTGCTCGCGCTCTCGCCGATCCACGTCGCGCTGAGTGCGAGCGCGCTGATCGACGCCCCTTCGCTCGGCTTCCTCCTGCTCGCGCTCCTGGCCTCCCGCCGCCTGGCCGGGGCCGAGCGGCCGGTGCGGCCGCTTCTCGGGCTCGCCCTCGCGGGTGCGCTCGCCACCGGCACCCGCTACGAGAGTTGGCTCCTCCTACCCGTCGTCGCCCTCCATCAGCTCCTGGCGCACGGCCGGCCGGGCCGCACCACCCTCGCCTTCTTGGCCCTTCTGCCCGTGCCGGTCTTCTGGACGGCGACGGCGCTCGGCGGGCCGGCGGGGTTGCTCGACGCCTTCGCCTACGTGACCGCGAGCGGTGCCGCGGTCGGCGGTGCCGCCGTTTCGCCCCTCGAGGGGCTGCGGATCGCCGCCCTGAAGCTCCTGGCCCTGCTCGGTCCGGCGACCGCCACGCTCGCTCCGGTCGGGCTCCTGGCGGGTCTCGCCGCGGGCGGCCGCGCGGCGCGGGCCGAGGCGGCCGCGGGTCTCCTGCTCCTCGCGGGCTTCCTCGCCCTGCTGGTGGCGCTCGCGATCGGCCGCGGGCCGAGCCTCGTCGACCGCTACGCGCTCGATGCCGCGGTGCTCGCCCTGCCGCTCGCCACGGCGGCGGTCCGCGAAGCGCTCCGGCCGGCCCGCCGCGGCCTCGCACTCGCGCTCGCCCTCGCCGGCTCGACCGCGCTCGCGACCTGGGCGCACCCGCCCCAGCTCTACCTGCAACGGGCGTTCCCACCCGAGGTCGTCGAGCTCGCCCGCTTCCTCGACCGCGAGCGGCCGGCGGGCGCCGCCCTCCTCTTCACCCGCGCCGGCTGGCTCTCGACCTACGTGCCCCTCCTCCACCCGCTCGGCCGCGAGGAGTACCGGATCGTCTCCTGGTATCTGCCGGATACGGCCCTGCGCGACTTCCTCCGCCGCGCCCGGCCGCGCCTCTTGATCACCCGGCCGGGCGACGAGGCGCTCCTCGAGCGGGTGCGGGCCGCCGGCGGCGAGCCCGGGCCGCCGTTCGCCCGTTTCCGCACCCTCGAGGTGCGGCCGCTCGCCTTGCCGGAGCGGGTCGGCGCCGACTAAGAGCCCTCGGGCGCAGGCGAGGGGGGATGGACGGCGTGGATCTGGTGCTGGCCGCCGATCTCGGCGGCAGCGCCGGCAAGCTCGGACTCGTGGACGCGGAGGG
>DAIOUO010000410.1:2027-2965 GCA_036759485.1 Geminicoccaceae bacterium
GGCCGGCTCGTGGCGAGCACCGTGCGGCCGCTCGCCGAAGCCGCCCCGGTCGCCGGCCGTGTCGAGCTCGACCCGGCGCTCTGGCTGCGGGCGCTCTACGAGCTCGGCCGCGAGCTCCTCGCTCGCGCCCGCGGCCGGGTCGCTGCCCTCGCTCTGACCGGGGCGACCCGCAGCGAAGTCCTGGCCGATGCCGAGGGGCGCCCGCTCCTGCCCGCGATCCTGTTCGCCGATCGCCGCGCCGAGGCGGAGGCGGGCGAGCTCGCTGCCCTGCCCGAGCTCGCGGCCACCGCGCCGATCGACGCCTCGCACCCGCTCGCCCGCCTGCTCTGGTTCGCCCGGCGAGCGCCCGAGGCGCTCGCTCGCGCCCGCTTCCTCTTCGAGCCCAAGGACTGGCTCGCCTTCGTCCTCTGCGGGGTGGCCGGTCGCGACCCGCTCGCCGCCGCCCGCCTCGCGGCACCCGGGGTCGCCGAGGCGGCCCGCCGGCTCGGCCTGCGGCTCGACCTCCTGCCCCCGGTCCGGCCGTTCGGTGCCCCGCTCGGTCGCCTCGCCGTGGAACCCGCGCAGGTGCTCGGCCTGCCCGCCGGCCTGCCCGTGGTGTCGGCACCGATGGACAGCTGGTGCGCGACGCTCGCGATCGGCGCCGTGGCGGCCCGCCGGGCGTATGCGAGTGCCGGCAGCTCGGAAGTGGCGGGGCTGATCACCGATCGGCCGATCGCCGCACCGGGGCTTTTGAGCCCGCCCTGGGGCGAGGGGCTCTGGCATCTTGGCGGGCCGAGCCGGGCCGGTGGTGCCGGCCTCGACTGGCTCGCCCGGCTGCTCGGCCGGCCGCTTTCGAGCCTCCTCGAAGACCTGGGCGAGGACCTGCCCGGCGAGGCGGCGCCCTTCTGCCACCCCTGGCTTTCGGGCGAGCGGGTGCCGGTCGCCGCGCCGGGGCTGCG
>DAIOUO010000411.1:0-2962 GCA_036759485.1 Geminicoccaceae bacterium
GCTCTACCCGGCCAAGGACGGCCGCATGTCGGCCGAGGTCTTCCGCGCCGGCTTTCCCGCCTGGCGGCGGCTCGCGGCAGCGGCCGACCCCGCCTTCTCCTCGGCCTTCTGGCGGCGGGTCGGCCCGGCCGCCGACCGGCCGGCGCTCGAGCGGGCGGCATGAGCGGGCCGAGCCTCGCGGTCTTCGGTGCGACCTCGGCGATCGCCGAGCAGCTGGCCCGCCGCTTCGCCGCCAAGCGCGCCCGGCTTTTCCTGGTCGCCCGCGACGGCGCCCGGCTCGAGCGGATCGCAGCCGACCTGTCGCTGCGCGGTGCCGCTTCGATCGCCACCCGGGCGGCCGATCTCGACGATCCGGCGGTCCTCGCGCCGCTGCTCGAGGCGATGGAAGCGGCGATCGGCGTGCCCGAGATCGTTCTCGTGGCCTTCGGCACACTCGGCGATCAGGCGGCGATCGCCCGCGACGTCGAGGCGACGCGCCGCTCGCTCGGCACCAACTTCGTGAGCCCCGCCTGTCTCCTCACCGCCCTCGCGGGGCGGATGGAGAGCGCGGGCCGCGGGCTCCTCGTGGTCCTCACCTCCGTCGCGGGCGAGCGCGGCCGAGCCTCGAACTACGTGTACGGTGCCGCCAAAGGCGGGCTTTCGACCTTCCTCGAGGGGTTGCGTCACCGGCTCGCTCCGACCGGCGTCCGGGTGCTCGACGTCCGCCCCGGCCCGGTCGCTACGCCGATGACCGCGGGGCTCGGCCTCTCGGGCCCGCTGCTCGCCGCTCCCGAGCGGGTGGCGGCGGACATCGAGCGGGCGATCGAGAAGCGCCGTTCGGTCCTCTACACCCCCTGGTTCTGGCGCTGGATCATGCTCGTGATCCGTGCGCTTCCCGAGCCGATCTTCCATCGGACGCGGCTTTGAGCGGTGCGGGCCTGCCGATCGACCCGCGGCGAGCGGCGGCCTCGGCCGGGCTGGGCCTCCTGGCCTTCCTCCTCGTCCTGGTCGCAGCCGGGCTCTTCGCCGGCTGGCGCCAGGTGGCGAGCGAGCTCGCCCGGCTCGGCCCCGGGCTGATCGTCACCCTGCTCGCCCTCTCGCTCGTCAACTACCTCCTGCGCGGGCTGCGCTGGCGGATGCTCGCCGAGCGGGCCGGTCTCGACCTGCCGCTCGGCCGGGCGCTCCTCTACTACGTCGCGGGCTTCGCGCTCACCGCCACGCCCGGCAAGCTCGGCGAGCTGATCCGCCTGTGGCTCATGCGCCGCCATCACGGCCATCCCTACGAGCGGACTTTCGGGCTCCTCGTGCTCGACCGGTTGAGCGATGCGCTGCCGATGTTCCTCCTGGTCCTCGCAGGGACGCATACGGTCACGGGCCACGGGCCGGCCGTGGCGTTCTTGGGCCTTCTGGTCGTGGTACCCGGTCTTCTCGTGCTGCGGCCGCGACTGCTCGAGCGCGGGCTCGCGCTTCTGGCGCGCTCGGGGCCTCGGGTGGCGCGCCTTTCGGTCCGTCTCGGGCGGGCCCTCGGAGCGACCGCCGCGCTCGCCGCGCCGCGCCCGCTGCTCGCCGCCTGCGCGCTCGGCCTCTTCGGTTGGGCGGCCGAAATCCTCGGCCTCTGGCTCCTGCTCGCGGCCCTCGACCGGCCGATCGGCTTCGAGGCCGCGGCCTTCGTTTTCGGCTTCGCGATGCTCGTGGGTGCCTTGCCCCTCTTCCCGGGCGGGGTGGGTGGCACCGAAGCGACGATGATCGCCCTCCTCCTCGCACTCGGCACCGGCCCCGAGGTCGCGGTCGCGGCGACCGGGGTCACCCGGCTCGCGACGCTCGGCTTCGCGACCGCGCTCGGCCTCGCCCTCCTGCCATGGGCGATCGGCCGTCGGCCTCTCGCTGCACCCGCCTAGGTCGGGACCGGCCGCTCGGCCGTGCCCTCGGGCCGGCGGCGCAGGATGTGGGTCACCTTGAAGGTCATCACCGTCTCGTCGCGCTGATTGAGCACGGCGTAGGCGATCACCGCCGTCCCGCGGTCGGGTCGCGAGCGCGACGGCCGCACCTCGAGGACCTCGGCGCGCACCCGGATCGTATCGTCCGGGCGAACGGGGGCGAGCCAACGCAGCTCGTCCATCCCCGGCGAGCCCATCGAGGCCGCGTTGATGACCTTCTCCTGGTAGAACAGGCGGAAGGCCACGAGGAGGGTCTGGAAGCCCGAGGCGATGAGCCCGCCATAAGGCCCCGTGGCCGCCGCCTCGCGGTCGATGTGGAAGGGCTGCGGGTCGTGCTGCCAGGCGAAATCCAGGATCTGCGCCTCGCTCAGCGTGCAGCCACGGGTCGTGAAGACCCGGCCGACCTCGAAATCCTCGAGCCACAGATCGCCCATGCCCGCCCTCCGCTGTCCGTCGACCACGGCGCGAGCCTGCGCGGCCGGGCCCGTGCGGGCAAGCCCACCACGATCCCGCTCGACGCCGCCCGCGCCGCACCGCAAGATCCGGGTGTCGCTCCGGCCCCGGGCGCCCTACGAGAAGGCGGCCACGGCAGAGGAGAGGTGCGGTGAGCGGTGCGGGCACAGTGATCGGGGCAGGTGAGGAGTCCCTGACCGGTGCAGCCGGCTTCGAGCGTATGGCACGCGCGATCCGCTGGCTGGTCGTCAACCGGGAGGCGCAGCCGCGGCTCGCCGAGCTCGCTTCGGTGCTCGGGCTCAGTCCGTGGCACGCCCAGCGGGCGTTCGTCCGCTGGACCGGGCTCACCCCCAAGCAGTTCCTGGCCCAGCTCACTCTCGAGGCGGCCAAGGCCCGGCTGCGGGCGAGCGAGAGCGTTCTCGGTGCGGCGCTCGACCTGGGCCTCTCGGGGCCGTCGCGGCTGCACGATCTCTTCGTCCGGCTCGAGGCGATGACACCCGGCGAGTACCGCGCGGGCGGGGCCGGACTCGAGCTGCGCTGGGGCGTCCATCCGACCCCCTTCGGTCCGGCCCTCTTCGTCGCGAGCCCACGAG
>DAIOUO010000412.1:0-2961 GCA_036759485.1 Geminicoccaceae bacterium
GCCCGGCGCGGCCGCGGCATCGCCCGGGCGATGCTCGCCTGGTGCCTCGCCCGGCTCGACGGGATGGGGCTCGGGCCCACGGTCGTGAACGCCCAGTTGCCGGTCAGCGGGCTCTACGCCGGGCTCGGCTTTCTGGCCGAGGGCGAGATCTTCGACGAAGCCGGGATTCCGCACCGGCGGATGGTGCGGCCGGCCATCGAGCCGCACGTCGATATGTCGGGTGACTGAGGCGCTGGCCCCGGGGCTTGCCCGATCGTCGCGGCCGGCGCAGGAGGAGACGGGGGCCCGTGGCCGAGGCGCGCGGGTGAAAGGGGCGGGACGCGCAGGGATGACTTGGGCGGCGGTACGCCGTGCGGGCGAGGGGGTGCCGCAGCCGGCGCCGCCCGTGCTCCTGGTCGAGGCGGAGGCGCTGCTCGCCACCGACCCCGCGGCCGAGGCGGCCCTCGCGCTCCTGCGCCGCGATCCTTTCCGGCTTCTGCGCCGCGCCGCCGGTCTCGACCGCGACCCCGACGGCGTGGGCGACGGCGCGGCCGGGTTGCCCGATCCGCGGCTCCTGCCGCTCGATCCCGAAGTGCTGCGGTTCCTCGAGGCCGAGCGGGTAGCCGGCCGCCGCCTCGTTCTGTTCGGCCGCGCATGGCCGGGGCTCGCCCGCGCCCTGGCCGAGCGGGTCGGGTGGTTCGAGGGGGTGCTCGATCCCGAGGAGACGCGGCCGGAGCGGCTGCGCGGGCGGCTCGGCGGTGCGTTCGTCCTCCTCGCCCGCGACCGGCCGGATCCCTCCCTCCTGCGCTCGGCCGCGGGGCTCGTGCTGCGCGAGGACGCGCTGCCGCCTCCGGGTTCGGACCTTTCCGTCGTGGCGCGGATCGCCCGGTCTCGGCCGCCGTTTCGTCTCTGGCTCCGGGCCCTGCGCCTGCACCAATGGGCCAAGAACCTGCTCGTCTTCGTGCCCGTGCTGCTGGCGGGACCGCTCGCCACGGCCGCCGACTACGGCCGTACGCTGCTCGCCTTCCTGGCCCTCGGGCTTCTCGCTTCCGCGGGCTATCTCGTGAACGACCTGCTCGACCTCGAGGCGGACCGGCGCCATCCGGAGAAGCGCACACGACCCTTCGCCGCCGGCACGCTGCCGCTGCGGTCCGGGATCGTCGCCGTGCCGGTCCTGCTGGCCGCGGCCGCGGCCCTCTCCCTCCTCCTGCCTCGGGCCTTCGCGATCGCGGCCGGGGGCTATCTCGTCCTCACCCTGGCCTATTCGCTCGCCCTCAAGCGGGTGGCACTCCTCGACGTCTTCGTCCTG
This sequence comes from Geminicoccaceae bacterium, assembly GCA_036759485.1. Taxonomy (GTDB): domain Bacteria; phylum Pseudomonadota; class Alphaproteobacteria; order Geminicoccales; family Geminicoccaceae; genus JANXAZ01. The sequence continues at coordinate 1,289 of DAIOUO010000412.1, forward strand.
GGCGGCCTCTTCAGCCTGCGCGTGCTCGCGGGGGCGGAAGTGATCTCGACCCCGCTCTCCTATTGGCTCCTGACCTTTTCGATGTTCTTCTTCCTCTCCCTCGCGCTCGTCAAACGCCACGCCGAGCTCGACCAGCTCGCCCGGCGCGGCGGCGTCGCTCTCGACGACCGGGGCGGCTACGCGACGGTCGATCTGCCGCTCCTCATGGCGCTCGGCCTCGCCACCGCGGTCGCCGCCACCCTCATCTTCGTCGTCTATCTCGTGGCCGAGCAGTTCCCGCGCGCGATCTACAGCCGGCCAGGCTGGCTCTGGTTCGTCTTCCCGATCCTCCTCCTCTGGCTCGTGCGGGTCTGGCGGCTCGCCATCCATGGCCGGATGAGCCAGGACCCGGTGCTCTTCGCTCTGACCGATCGCCCCTCGCTCGCCATGGCGGCGGCGGTGCTCGCCTGCCTCCTCGCCGCATGGTGAGCGCGTTTCCCGAGGTCGAGGACCGCCTTTCGTGGGGCCGGGTGCACCGGGCCCGCCATCGTCTCGCACGGCCGACGCACCCGCGTGCCGCGGCCGACGCCCTCGCCGCCCGCGGCGACCGGTCCGTCCTGGGCTTCGGGCTCGGCCGGTCTTACGGCGATTCCTGCCTGAACCCGGGCGGGCTCCTGATCGAGACCCCCGGCCTCGACCGGCTGCTCGCCTTCGATCCCGAGCGCGGCATCCTGCGCGCCGAGGCCGGCTGCACGCTCGCCGATCTGCTCGTCACGGTGGTGGGCCGACCGGCGCCGGGCGGCGGCGTCTGGTGCCTACCGGTGAGCCCGGGCACCCGCTTCGTGACACTCGGCGGGGCGATCGCCAACGACGTGCACGGCAAGAACCACGGGCTCGCCGGCAGCTTCGGCCGGCACGTGCTGGCGCTTCGGCTCTTGCGCAGCGACCGCGGCCTCCTCGACTGCGGCCCCGAGCGCGAGGGCGAGCTCTTCCGCGCCACGATCGGCGGGCTCGGCCTCACCGGCCTGATCCTCGAAGTGACCTTGCGGCTCGAGCGCGTGCCGGGGCTCCTGCTCGAGGTCGAGGATCGCCGCTTCGACGATCTCGAGGGCTTCTACCGCCTGGTCGAGGACTCGACGGCCTGGCCCTACACGGTCGCCTGGGTCGACTGCCTGGCGCGCGGCCCTCGTCTCGGCCGAGGGATCTTCAGCCGCGCCCGCCACTTGGAGGGCGGACCCCCGGGGCCGATGCCGCCCGCCGAGCCGCGCCTCGCCGTACCCTTCGCGCCGCCGGTCTCGCCGCTCAACCGCTGGACGCTCGGGGCCTTCAACGCCCTCCTCTGGCGGCGCCTCGGGCGAGCCGGCAGGCGGGTGCGCACCCTGCCCTGGCACCGCTTCCTCTACCCGCTCGATGCGATCGAGGGCTGGAACCGGCTCTACGGGGCGCGCGGTTTCCACCAGCACCAGTGCGTGGTGCCGCCGAAGACCGCACCCGAAACCGTGCGCCGACTGCTCGAGACGATCGCGGGCTCGGGCCAGGGTTCGTTCCTCGCCGTGCTCAAGACGCTCGGCCCCTTGCCGTCGCCCGGCTTGCTCTCTTTCCCCATGGAGGGGACGACGCTCGCACTCGACTTTCCCGAGCGCGGGGCCGCGACCGCGGCCCTTCTCGACCGGCTCGACCGGATCGTGCTCGAG
>DAIOUO010000413.1:0-2955 GCA_036759485.1 Geminicoccaceae bacterium
AGCCGCCGCTCCGCGGCGGCCGCGAGGAGCGGGTGCGGATGACGCGGCTTCGCAAGCGCATCGCCGAACGGCTCAAGGAGGCGCAGACCACCGCGGCCATGCTCACGACCTTCAACGAGGTCGACATGAGCGCCGTCGTCGCTCTCCGCGACCGCTACCAGGACGTCTTCACCAAGAAGCACGGGGTCAAGCTCGGCTTCATGAGCTTCTTCGTGAAGGCGTCGATCGAGGCCCTGAAGGCCTTTCCCGCCGTCAATGCCGAGATCGACGGCGACGAGATCGTCTACAAACACTATTACGACATCGGCGTGGCGGTCTCGACCGACCAGGGCCTGGTCGTCCCGGTGGTCCGCGACGCGGACCGGCTGAGCATGGCCGAGATCGAGAAGGCGATCGCCGATCTCGGCAAGCGGGCCCGCGAGGGCAAGCTCGCCATGCAGGAACTCCAGGGCGGCACCTTCACGATCACGAACGGCGGGATCTTCGGCTCGCTGCTCAGCACACCGATCCTGAACCCGCCGCAGGTGGGCATCCTCGGCATGCACAAGATCCAGGAGCGGCCCGTGGTCGTGGCCGGCCGGATCGAGGCCCGGCCGATGATGTACCTCGCCCTCTCCTACGACCATCGCATCATCGACGGGCGCGAGGCGGTCTCGTTCCTGGTGCGGGTCAAGGAGTGCATCGAAGCACCCGAGCGGATGCTCATCGAGGCCTGAGCCGGCCGGATCGCCGCGCCCTCAGGGTTCCTCGTTCTCGGCGAGGGCCCGCAAGGCCTCGAGATCGGCGATCCGCACCTCGGCCCCCGCGGTCTCGACGCCGAGGCGGCGCAGCTTGGCGAAGGCGCGCGAGAGGGTTTCGGGCTGCATGCCGAGCCGGGCCGCCACGAGTGTCTTGTCGAGCGGCAGGGCGAGTGTCACGGGCGAGCTCTTCCCCTCGCCGAGTTTGACGAGGAAGGCCGCCAACCGCTGAACCGTCGAGCGGCGGGAGAGCGCCTCGATCTGCCGCACGAAGCCCTGCAGGCGCCGCGCCATCGAGGCCATCATGTTGAGACAGAGGCGCTTGTCGGCGGCGAGAGCACCCAGGAAGGAGCTCGCGGGCACGGTCAACAGACGGGCAGGCTCCGCCACCTGAGCGCAGACCGGGAAGCGGCCCGACGCCAGCATGGCGGCTTCCGCGAAGCTCTCCCCGCGGGTGAAGAGCGCGATCGTGATCTCCGCCCCGTCCGGCGTCTCGCGGTAGAGCCGCACCCAACCGTCGAGCACGACGTAGAACCGGTCGGCCGGATCGCCCTGCAGGAACAGCACCGTGCCGCGGCCGGCCTCGCGGACCTGGGCGTCGGCCAGGAGGTCGGCGAGCCGCGCCGGCTCGAGGTTGGCGAGGAGCGGCAGGCGGCGGACCAGCCCCAGCTCCACCGGCGTCATGCCGGTGCGGCGCAAGAGGCCGTCGGGCTCGTCGGCAGCCGGGGCCGGCCGAGGCATGGCACCCCCTCCCGCGCGCCATGCTGCCGGATACCGGTCGCTCGGGAAAGAGCGGATCGTGTTCAGGCCCCGCTGTCCTCCGGCGGCGGGGCACCGCGCCGGGCCAGCTCGGCCCGCCGCTCGGCCCGCGCCCGCCGCTCGATCAGGGGCGGACACAGCCGGTCGTCCCAGAAGTTCACCTGGCAGCGCAGGCAGTGGATGCACTCGCCCGGATGGATCCGACCGTCGGGGTGGATCGCCTGGACCGGGCAGGTCGTGGCGCAGATGTGGCACTTCTGGCCGCACTGCCAGCGCCGCTCGAGCCATTCGAACTGTTTGAGACGGGCCGGCAGGGCGAGGGCCGCCCCGAGCGGGCACAAATATCGGCAGAACGCCCGCTCGACCACGAGCCCGGCGGCGAGCAGAAGGAGCGCCCAGGCGACCCAGGGCGGATCGTGGGCGAAGCGGAGCACGATCGCGGTCTTGAAGGGCTCGATCTGGGCCGCCCGCACCGCCTGCTCGAGCGAGCCCAAAGAGAGCCCGAGGATCGCGAGGAGGATCGCGAACTTGATGCCGCGGGCGCGCTCGTGGACGGGGAAGGGGATGGCGAGCCGGGGGATCCGCAGCAGGCGGCCGAGCCGGGCCAGGAGCTCCTGGAGGGCCCCGAACGGGCAGAGCCAACCGCAGAACACGCCGCGGCCGAGGAAGACGAGGGCGAGCGCCACATAGGCCCAGAGCACGAAGATCAGGGGCTCGAGCAGGAACAGGTCCCAGGAGAAGCCGGTCAACAGAGCCTGCGAGAAGGTGAGCACGTTGACGATCGAGAGCTGCGCCTTCGCCCAGAAACCGATGAAGAGCAGCGTGTACGACAGGAAGAGGAGGCGCAGCCGGTCCCAGAGCACCCGCCGCCCGACGATCCAGGGCTGGAGCGTGAGGATCGCGGTCAAGACGAAGAGCCCCGCCGCGAGGATCGCGAGATCGATCGTGCGCGCCCGCCACACCGAAAGCCAGGCGGGTTCGGAAGGCGGCTCGGCGAGCGGCCGCAGGAGGGCCGGGGGCGGGGCGTAGGGCAGCTCGAAGAGGACGGCCGCCTCGGGGTTCTCGAGCGAGGGGAGGAGGAGCTGCAGGCGCCAAGGCTCCTCGGCGCGAAAGCCGCTCGAAGCGGGGAGCACCAGCAGCAGGAGTTCGCGCAGCTCGGGAGCGGCGGCGATCGCGAGCCGCTCGACCGGCCGGCGCATCGCCGCCTCGACGGGGATGGTCCGCTCGCCCTGGACGATCGCCAGACGCTCGAGCCGCCCGGTCCGCCGCCAGGCCGTTCCGGTGATCGAGGCGAGGCCGCGGGCGGCCAGGAAGAGGAGCTGGTCGTCGGCCGCGAGCTCGCCCAGGAGCCGCGCCTCGGCTCGTTCGCCCACGAGGTTGCGGAGCACTCGGGCCGGCGTGGCGAGACCGGCCCAGACTTCGAGAAACGGGGCCTCGGGATCGGGCGGGCCCATGGCCT
>DAIOUO010000414.1:0-2952 GCA_036759485.1 Geminicoccaceae bacterium
GTCAGAGCCCGGGCGGGCGTGCCGGCCTCGAGCCAGGCGAGCTGAGCCAGGACCAGCACGCTCGCCAGGAGCCGTCCGCCCCTCCTTCGCATCTCCGGCATCGCCCGCTCCCGCGAGGTTCCGCGCGGAGGATAGGCCGGGTGCGGCCAGGGGCAACGGGGCGCTCGGGTGCCTGCGGCCGGCCGGCGCGAAACCATGCCTTCGGGCGCCGGCGGGAAGGGCAGCCGGGCACCGAGCGAGGTGCCGATCGGGAGGACGGGCCAGGGAAGCGCCCGGGGGAACCGGCGGCCGGCCGGAACCGGCCGCCGGGCCTCGGCGCGCGTCCGGCCGGCTCAGGCGTGGACCGGGACCTTCTTGGGGGCCTCGGCTTTGCCGAAGTAGCTGTGCTTCAACGAGCGCTGGTTCTCGTAGATCGAGCCCTGGTAGCGGGCCGGCGGCAGCGGCAGGCGGACCGGGACGGGCTCGAGGCGCGGGGCGATCGCGTCGGTCGTGCCGCAGAGGAGGAGCGCGTTCCATTCCTCCATGCTCTTGGGCATGAGGGCGGGTACGAGCGGCCAGGCGTCGGCGGCGCGGTACTGGAACAGGAGGAGCCGGCGCGGCCGGCTCGAGGTGTTCACGGCCGAGCCGTGCACCGTGCGGGCGTGGTGGATCGAGATCGAGCCGGCGGGGCCGAGACAGGGCACGGCCGCCGCGTAGTCGACCTCGCGCCGCTGCGGGTCCATGGCTCCGCAGAAATAGCCCTCGTCGTCGTGATGATCGAAGATCGGGCCCTTGTGGGTGCCGGGGATGCACAGAAGCGGGCCGTTCTCGAGGGCGACGTCGTCCATGAAGACGCCGACCGCTGCCAGATCGTCGTTGGTGTGCGGGTAGAAGGCCCAGTCCTGGTGCCATTCGACGGCGGCACCGTAGCCCGCGGCCTTCATGTTGAGTTTTGAGGTGTCGAAACGGATCGCGGGGGCCACGAGCTTCTGCAGGATCGCGAGGATGTTGGGGTGGCGCATCACCCGATCGAAGACGGGGTGGACCTTGTGCGGGGTCTTGATCCGGCGGACCCGCGGCTCCTCGGGAGTGTGGCTGTCCTCGAGGTCGTACACCTCGGTGTGGGTGCGCACGTGGCGCGCCTTCTCGACGAGCTCGTCGGTCACCGCGCGGAGCTCGGCCACCTCGGCCGGGCTCAGCACGTTCTCGACCACGAGGAACCCGTCCCGCCGGTAGCGTTCGACCTGCGCCTCGCTGATCATGGGCCGTAGCTCCCTGATGGAAACGTTTCCATCGTAACCCCGCACGATACCGCTCGCAAGGGGCCGGCCACGCCGCGGCGGAATGGCAGACCGGCGCCGGGCGCTCGACCGGCGCTTCCGCCACTCTCTCGGGCGGTTTCAGCGGCGGCGGAGCAGGAGCTGGGCCAGGCCCAGGAGTCCGACCGAGAGGAGGATCAGGAGGGAGGAGACGGCGGCGATCGTGGGGTCGACCTGATCGCGCAGGCCCGTGAACATGCGGCGGGTCAGTGTCGCCATGGGCCCGCCCGAGACGAAGAGGGCGACCACGACTTCGTCGAGCGAGGTGATGAAGGCGAGAAGGGCCGCGGCCACGAGCGAGCGCTCGAGCTGGGGCAGGACGACGGTGGCGAAGGCGCGCAGGGGCGGGGCGCCGAGCGAGCGGGCGACCCGTTCCTGGTCGAGGTCGATGCGGCGGAGGCCGGCGTCGATCAGGACGAGCACGAAGGGCAGCGCGAGGGCGGCATGCGCCAGGACGAGGCCCGCGAGCGTGTTCACGAGGCCGAGGCGGACATAGAGGTAGAAGACGCCGATCGCGAGGATGATCACGGGCACGACGAGCGGCGCCACGAGGGCCGTCCGGATCAGCCGGGCGGTGCGTCCGCCGGCCCGGTGCAGGCCCCAGGCGGCGGCGAGGCCGAGCGGGGTGGCGAGCGCGGTCGCGAGGAGGGCCGCGAGGAGCGACACACGGGTGGCCGCCATCCAGTCCGCCGAGCCCAGATAGGCGCGGTACCAGCGCAGCGACCAGGCACGCGGCGGGAACTCGAGATACTGGCTGTCGGAGAAGCTCATCGGCAGGACGATGAAGACCGGCAGCACGAGGAAGGCGAGGACGAGGAGCGAGAGGGCCGCGAGCCAGGCCCGGCGGACGGGCGCGATCCCGGCCTCGCCGCTCACGAGCGGCCCACCAAGAGGCGCTCGATCGGCACGAGCCGGGCCAGGAGCGCGAAGATCAGGAGGGTGGCGAGGAGCAGGACGACGGCGAGTGCGGAGGCGGCACCCCAGTCGAGATAGAGGCCGGCGTTCTCCTGCACCTTCATGGCGACCATGAGGACCCGGCCGCCGCCCAGGATCGCCGGTGTCACGTAGAAGCCGAGGGCGAGGACGAAGACCAAGAGGCAGCCCGCGAGGAAGCCCGGCAGCGAGAGGGGGAAGAGGACGGTCCAGAAGGCCTTGACCGGGGAGGCCCCGAGGCTCGCCGCGGCGGCGGGATAGGCGGGGTCGATCGCCTTGAGGCCGGCGTAAGTGGGCAGGACCAGGAAGGGGAGGAGGATGTGGAGCATCCCGATCACCGTGCCGGTCCAGTTGTGGACGAGGCGCAGCGGCTCCTCGATCAACCCCAGAGAGAGGAGCCATTGGTTCACGAGGCCGCGGCGCTGGAGGAGCACGAGCCAGGCGTAGGTGCGCACCAGAAGCGAGGTCCAGAACGGCACGAGGACGAGCACGAGGCCGAGCCCGGCCCAGGGCTCGCTCAGGCGCGAGAGCCAATAGGCGAGGGGATATCCCAGGATGGCCGCGAGAACGGTGACGACGGCCGCGATCTCGAAGGTCGTCCAGAAGATCCGCCGGTAGGACTCCTCCGTGAGGAGGCGGCGGTAATGGGCGAGCGAGAGGCTCTCGCCCTCGATCAGCGAGAGGCCGAAGAGCCAGAGGGTGGGCAGAAGCGCCACGAGGC
>DAIOUO010000415.1:0-2943 GCA_036759485.1 Geminicoccaceae bacterium
GGGTGCCGCGATCAGACCTCGGGGAACAGTTCCTTCGTGAAGAGTGTCCTGCCGTCGAGGTCGTTGAGCCGGACGGTCATGACCTCGGTAGCACCGTCGATGTCCACCTGGCCGAAGAACTGCAGCCCGGCCGAGGGCGGCAGGTTCACCTGACCGGCGGGTGGTGCCTTCACGAACACGACCTCGGGGCCGAAGGTACGGTCGAGCTCGTTCGGACCGAAGCTGCCGGCGTTCAGTGGCCCCGAGACGAACTCCCAGAACGGCGTGAAGTCCTGGAAGGCCGCCTTGTTCGGATCGTAATAGTGCGCCGCGGTGTAGTGCACGTCCGCGGTCAGCCAGACCACGTTCTTGATCCGGTTGTCGCGGATGAAGCGCAGGAGCTCGGCGATCTCGAGCTCGCGGCCTTTGGGCGTGCCGTGCTCGCCCTGCGCCACCGCTTCCGCACCGCGCTTGTTCTGCCAATCGTCCCAGACGATCAGGCCGATCGGCATGTCGGAAGCGATCACCTTCCAGGTCGCATCGGAAGCGAGGAGAGCCTGCTTCAGCCAGCGGACCTGGCGCTCGCCCAGGATCCGGGTCTCGGGGGCGAGCACGGTCTCGAGCCCGTCGCTGTTGGCGCCGCGGTAGGAGCGCATGTCGATCCGGAAGATCTCGAGCGAGGGCCCGTAGCGGAAGGAGGTGTAGATCCGATCCTGCTCGAGCGGATGGCGGCGGGTCGGCATGTAATCGTGGAAGGCGCGCATGGCGCGCGCCGCCAGCAGCGCGACCGAGCCTTCCTTGTAGCGCTGGTCCTTGTCCTTCCTGAGCTCCCAGTACCAGTTGTTGGTGACCTCGTGATCGTCCCACTGGGCGAGCGTCGGCACCGTCGCGTTGAAGCGGCGGACGTTCTCGTCCATGAGGTTGTAGGCGTAGTTCATCCGGAACTCGCGCAGGGTCTCGGCGACCTTCTGCTTCTCTTCGATCGTGACGTTCTTCCAGATCGACCCGTCGGGCAGCTTGCGCTCCGCCGGGATCGGATTGTCGGCGTAGATGGTATCGCCCGAATGGATGAAGAAATCGGGCTCGAGCCGGCGCATCGTCTCGTAGATGCGCATGCCGCCGAAGTCGGGGTTGATCCCCCAGCCCTGGCCGGCGGTGTCGCCCGACCAGAGGAAGCGGATGTCGCGGCGGGCGGCGGGCGGTGTGGTGAAGCTGCCGAGCACGGGCTCGCTTCGGGTGTCGTAATCGCCGAGGTCGAGGAAGCTCACGCGGTAGAAGATCTTCTGGCCTGCCGGCAGACCCTCGAGGTCGAGCTTGCCGCAGAAATCGGTGTCCTCGACCACGTTGGGGCCCACCACCGTGCGCGCGTCCTTCATGCTTTCGGTTGTCGCCCACTCGACGATCATGCGCGCCCCGCGATCGGCCTTGGCCCAGAGGATCGCACGATCGCCCTGAAGATCGCCCACCTGGACGCCGTAGGGCAGCTTGATCCGCATGCGCTCGCTCACCACCACGGCCGGGGCCTGGGCGAAGGCCCGGAGCGGGCTCGAGGCGAGCACGAGGCCGGCGCCGGCGAGCAGCAGGCTGCGACGGGACGCACCGTAACGGATGCGATGGGTCATCGATCGGACCTCCGATTTCGGAACCGCCCCGGGTGGTGCGCCGCGAGCGCGACAAGGGCTCGGCACCTTTTCGACCGGTGCGTGACGAGCCGTGCTCGCATCGGATAAATACGCGTTCGCGATGGAAAATAGACAGAAGAGCGCTTGCGTTTCGTAGAGAGGGGTCCCATCTGCCTTCCGGACGCAACGGAGGAACCCCCATGGCCGACCAGCCGATCGCCACCCCGCCCCCCGTCCGGCTCGATCCGCCGGGGCGCGGGCGGATCTACGAGAACATCATGGAGACCATCGGCAACACGCCGCTCGTGCGGGTCCGCCGCCTCGCCCGGGAGGCGGGCGTGGTGGCCGATCTCTGCCTCAAGCTCGAATTCTTCAACCCGCTCGCCTCGGTGAAGGACCGGATCGGCGTCTCGATGATCGAGGCCATGGAGGCCGAGGGGCGGCTGAAGCCGGGCGGCACGATCGTCGAGCCGACCTCCGGCAACACCGGCATCGCCTTGGCCTTCGTCTGCGCCGCTCGGGGCTATCGGCTGATCCTGACGATGCCCGAATCGATGTCGATCGAGCGGCGGAAGATGCTCCGCCTCTTGGGTGCCGAGATCGAGCTCACGCCCCGCGAGAAAGGGATGAGAGGGGCGATCGCCCGGGCCGAGGAGCTGTTGCGCGAGATCCCCGGCGCCGTGATGGCCGGCCAGTTCGACAATCCGGCCAATCCGGCGATCCACCGGCGGACCACGGCCGAGGAGATCTGGAACGACACCGGGGGGGCCGTGGACGTCGTCGTCGCCGGGGTCGGCACCGGCGGTACGCTCACGGGCGTGGCCCAGGCGCTGCGGCCGCGGAAGCCTTCGCTTCGCATGGTGGCGGTCGAGCCCGAGGCGAGCCCGGTGCTCTCGGGCGGCCAGCCGGGGCCGCACCCGATCCAGGGCATCGGTGCCGGCTTCGTGCCCTCGATCCTCGACACCCGCGAGATCGACGAGATCGTCAAGGTCGCATCCGAGACGGCCTTCCAGACCTCGCGCCTCCTGGCCCGCACCGAGGGCATCCCGGGCGGCATCAGCACCGGCGCCAACCTCGCCGCCGCGATCGAGGTCGGGCGGCGGCCGCAGATGCGCGACAAGCTGATCGTCGTGATCGTGCCTTCCTTCGCCGAGCGCTACATCACGACCGCTCTCTTCGAAGGGCTCTGAGAGGGCGAGCGGACCCGGTCCGCAGAGCGGGTCCGCTCGCCGGCAACCGACGGCCGGGTAGCCCTGCAGCCTTTCCGGGTAGGCCCGCGGGCCGCGGGCGCCTAGAGTGTGCGCCGAGTTCACCGGGGAGGGTAGGATGGCCGAGACGGGGC
>DAIOUO010000416.1:0-2931 GCA_036759485.1 Geminicoccaceae bacterium
GCCCACGAGCACGCCGAGCTTGCCGAGCCCGACCGCCACCTGGTTGTGGACGTAGCCCGCGACCATGCCCTCGCCGACCTCGAGGAAGGCGGTTCGGCGCAGGTTCAAATTCTCGCCGATCACCGCGATCGCCTGGGTGATCTCGTCGGCCACGGTCCGCCCGGTGGCCGACACGACCATGCGCTTCAAGACCTCGACGTCGCCCCTCGCCCCCGGGGCGAGCCCGGCGATGTGGTGGACGAGCTGTTGGAAGGTTTCGTTGCGGGCGACGAAGTCGGTCTCCGAATTGACCTCGACCAGCGCCCCCACGGTCCCCTCGAGCCTGAGCCCGATCAGACCTTCGGCCGCCACCCGGCCGGCCTTCTTGGCCGCCGCGGCGAGGCCCTTCTTGCGCAGCCAGTCGGTGGCCGCCTCGATGTCGCCGCCGCTCTCCTCGAGCGCGCGTTTGCAATCCATCATGCCGGCCCCGGTGAGCTCGCGCAGCTGCTTGACCAGGGAGGGGGTGATCGCGCTCATGCTCGAACCGCTCTCGCTAATGCTCGTCGGGCCCGGCGCCCCTGGGCGCCTTCGGCCGGTGGTTCAGTGCGCCCGGGCCTCGGGCCCCGGCTCCTCGGCCGGCACCATCGCCTCCTCCGGCAACAGCTCCTCGACCGGCTGCTCGATCGCGCCGATGTCGACGCCGCTCGAGACCATCTCGGCCTGGATGCCGTCGAGCACCGCGCCGACCGCCAGATCGCAATAGAGGTGGATGGCCCGGCTGGCGTCGTCGTTGCCCGGGATCGGGTAGCGGATGCCGCGCGGGTCGCTGTTGGTGTCGCAGACCGCGACGACCGGGATGCCGAGCTTGTTGGCCTCCTGGATCGCGATCGCCTCCTTGATAGTGTCGATCACGAACAGGATGTCGGGCAGCCCGCCCATGTCCTTGATGCCCCCCAGCGCCCGCTCGAGCTTGTCGCGCTCGCGCTGGAGATGGAGCAGCTCCTTCTTGGTCCGCCCGGCCTGGGCCTCGGCGGTCTGCGCCTCGAGCTCGCGCAGCCGGCGGATCGACTGGCTGATCGTCTTCCAGTTCGTCAGCATGCCGCCGAGCCAGCGATGGTTGACGTAGTACTGGCCCGAACGCCGCGCCGCCTCGGCGATCGGCTCCTGCGCCTGCCGCTTGGTGCCCACGAACAGGACCCGACCACCGCCCGCCACCGTGTCGCGGAGCGCCATCAGGGCCCGGTGCAGCATCGGCACGGTCTGAGTCAGGTCGATGATGTGGACGCCGTTGCGGACGCCGTAGATGTAGGGCGCCATCCGCGGGTTCCAGCGCCGCGTCTGGTGACCGAAATGCACGCCCGCCTCGAGGAGCTGGCGCATGGTGAAGGTGGGGAAGGCCATGGCCCGGGGATCCGCTTCGTTCCGGTTGATCCGCCGCGGGTGAGCACCCGGCCTCGCCGGGCACCGGAAACAGGGCGCACGCATGCGCACCCACACCCGCGTGTGAGGTCCGCCGCTATCTACAGGCGACGCCCTTCCGTGACAAGCGCCGCCGATGCCGCCGTTCGCGCCTCGGGGCTCACGAGCGCGGCCGCAGCCGGAACGCCGGCCGCCGGTCGGGATGCGTCGTCACCACCGCCACCGGCAGCACCCGACGCGGGCCCACGAGCTCGAGCCGGTGGCGGGCCAGCAGCAGTGCGAGGACGGCACAAGCCTCGACCAGGGCGAACTGGGCACCGATACACACCCTGGGGCCGATCCCGAAGGGCAGATAGGCGAACCGGTCGACGGGCGGCGCACCGGGCAGGAAGCGACGCGGGTCGAACCGGTCGGGCTCGCTCCACAGCCGCTCGTGCCGGTGCAGCACCCAGGGGGCGACGACGACGAGATCGCCCGGTGCCAAGGTACGGCCCGCGACCTCGTCCGGCTCCGCGGCCTCGCGGACGATCGTGAAGGCCGGCGGATAGAGCCGGAGCGCCTCCTGGACCACCGCCCGAAGGAGCGGGAAGCCGCCCGCCTCGGCCGCCTCCGCGGCCGCCTCGCGGCCGCTCGCCTCCTCGGCCGCTTCCTCCTGGACCTCCGGTGCCAGTGCCAACAGATAGGCCGACCAGAAGAGCGCGAGCGCGGTCGTCTCGTGGCCGGCGATCAGGAAGGTGGCGATCTGGTCGCGGAGCTCGCGCTCGGAGAAGCCGCGCCCGGTCTCCGGGTCGCGCGCGGAAACCAGCGTGTCGAACAGGTCGGCCGGCGGGTCGGTCACCCCCCGTGCCCGCCGCTCGGCCACGATCTCGGCCACGAGCGCGAACCAGGAGCGGCCGAGCCGGCGGCGCAGCAGCTCGGCCGGGCTCGGCCAGCCGCGCGGCAGCGCGAGGTCGAGCAGCGAGGGACGGGCGAGCCGGGTTCCGTAACGGTCGAGCCGCTCGCGCAACCGGCGCGTGTAGGGCGCGAGCGTCTGCGAGAACAACGCCTCCCCGGCGATCTCGAGGGTGAGCTCCTGGAACAGGCCCAGAAGATCGACGATCCGCCGGCCTTCTCGAGCGAGCCGGTCGAGCGCCGCGGTCGTTCGACGAGCGGCGGTAGCCGCCACGAGGCCGAGGCTCCGGGGCGCGAAGGCCGGGGCCGCGGTTCGCCTCTGGAAACGCCAGGCCTCGCCCTCGGCCAGGAACAGCCCGTCGCCGATCATCGGGTGCAGGATTCGCAGCGTCGCGGGCGTGCGCCCGTAGGCCCCGGCATTGTCGACCAGCACCCGGCGGATCGCAGCGGGCTCGTTCAAGAGGAGGCTCTGCCGGCCGAGGAACGGCCCGGCGAGCACCGGCTCGCGATAGGCCGGCTCGCCCCAGGTCGCGAGCGCGTTGCGGCGCAGCTGCAGGAGGGTGCGCCACTGCGGCCGCGGCACCGGCAGCGGTCTCGGCCGCGGCGGTCGGGGCAGCACCCACCCCGCACCGTGCTCCGCCC
>DAIOUO010000417.1:0-2922 GCA_036759485.1 Geminicoccaceae bacterium
GACCTCGACGAGCCGCTGGCCGGCCGGGAAGTCGGGGCAGTTCGGTCGTGTCGGAGCGATCAGGAGATCGGCGTGCCCGACCTCCGGGGCGAGCTCGAGGAAGGGCGGCAAGGTGCGCTCGATCGTCTCAGGCTCGCCGCAGACCGCCACGCGCCAGGGCCGGGCCGGGTCGGCCAAGCCCTCGCGGGCGAGCGCGCCGGCGGCGAGCCGGACCACCTCACGCAGGGAGACGCCCCAATAGTCGAGCTCGAAGCGGCCTTCCGCTCCGGCCGTGCCACCGGCGAGCGCGTTGAACGCCACGTACTGGTAGGGGTGGGTCGACCACAGACGCGCACCGGCGAGGCCGAGACCGCCCGCCAGCCCCGCGACGAGCAGCGAGCGCCATCGGGGCCGGCAGGCCGCGAGCGCCCGCTCCAAGCCGACCGCCGCGAGCACGGCGAGCGGCGGCAGGACGAAGAGGTGGTGGCGAATGCCGTCGAACTCGGCGGGGGCCGCGAGCACGGCGTGGGCGATGGGCCAGAGGGCCGCGGTGGCGACCGCGAGGAGACGGGGATCGGCAGGGCCCGCCGCCTTCCGGCCGATCGCGGTGAGCAGGGTGAGCAGGGCGAGCCCCGACAGGAAAATCTCGGGCAGTTTGAGGAGAAGGAGCTCCGGGAGATAGCTCCGCGGAACGACCGTCGCCGGCAGGATTCGGCCCTCGAACAACACCGGCGAGGGAAAATCGAGGGCGGCGAAATGGCGGACCGCTTCGACCGCGTGGTCGATCCCGAGCCCCACCCAGGGCCAGGTGAGCAGCGTCACGAGGACGGCGAGCGGAACCGCGGGCGAAAGCCGCAGGAGGCCGGCGGCGATGCCGACCGCCGCGGCCCGGTCCTGCGCGCTCCCCCGGCGGATCAGGAGGAGGAGCGGCGGCAGGAGCGGCAGGGGGGCGGCGATGCCGCCCACCCGCACACCGAGGGCGAGGCCGGTCGCGAGCCCGAGCCCGAGGGCGGTCGCCGTCCGAGGTCGCGGCCATTCCTCGAGGACGCGACAAGCGAACAGCAGGGCCAGCGCCATGGCGGAGGCGAAGGGCACGTCCTTGGCGTTGACGAAGAGGTGGCCGTACCAGTCGGGGCTGAGCGCCAGGAGGAGGGCGGCCAAGAACCCGGCGCGCGGACCCGCGATCCGCCGGGCGATCGAAGCGGCGAGGGCGATCCCGGCCAGGCCCGTGGCGGCACAGGCGAGATGGCGGGCGATCAGCGGATCGCCCGGCACGAGGGGCTCGAGCAGGGCCCACGAGAGTTCGAAGGCGCCGCCGTAGTAGGCGAGATCGGCGAAGCGGGTGAAGCTCAGATCCTCGAGGCCGCTTCGGTAGAAGTCGAGCAGCAGGCGGCCGTAGGTCCGAAGGCCCGGATCGTCCCAGGCGACACCGTAATCGGCGAAGGTGGCGAGGACCAGGAGGGCGAGCCCGGCGAGCGCGAGCCCGCTCGCCCGGTCCCAGACGGCACGGCCGCTCGGCGCGCCCTCGACGCTCGGGCCGGGCACGCGCAGCCGCTCACTCCGCGCGTGGAACCGACGCGTCGATCCGGCTGCCGCCGACCGCGGCGAGACGCAGCTCGCTCGTCGCCGGCCGCGGCTCGGACGCCTCGCCGAGCCCGATCCGCTCGCGCACGAGATAGAGCGGTCGCCGCTTCACCTCCGCGAAGATCCGTCCGACATATTCGCCCATCACGCCGAGTCCGACGAGCTGGACGCCCGAGAGCAGCATGATGGCGACCATGAGCGAGGGGTAGCCGGGGAGGTCGGTTCCGTAGAGGAGGGTGCGGACGACCATGTAGCAGCCGTAGCCGAGCGCCACCGAGGAGACGAGCAGCCCGAGATAGGACCAGACCCGCAAGGGGATGGTGCTGAAGGCGGTGATCCCGTCGACCGCGTGGCGCCAGAGGGTGAGGAGGTTGAAGCGGGAGCGGCCGTCGGCGCGGTCGGCGACGTCGTAGGGCACGCCCACCTGCCGGAAGCCGACCCAGGAATAGAGACCTTTGGTGAAACGGGTCCGCTCCTCGATCGTGTTCAAGGCGTCGATCACCTTGCGGTCGAGCAGGCGGAAGTCGCCCGCCCCGGGCGGCAGCTCCGTCTGCCCCACGATCGCGAACAGTCGGTAGAACGCCGTCGACAGCCAGCGCCGAAGCGGGCCGTCGGCGTTGCGGTCGCGCCGCTGCGCGTAGACCATCTCGTAGCCCTCGCGCCAGAGCGCGACGAAGCGCTCGATCAGCTCGGGCGGGTGCTGGAGGTCGGCGTCCATGAGCACCGCCGCCCGGCCGCGCGCCTCGTGCAGCCCGGCCGCGAGTGCGACCTCCTTGCCGAAATTGCGGCTCAACGAGATGGCCTTGATGCGCTGATCGGCCGCGTGCGCGAGCTTGAGCATCGCGGCGGTGGCATCCGTGCTGCCGTCGTCGACGCAGATCACTTCGGCCGGCAGCCCCAACCGGTCGAGCACCGGGCGCAGACGGTCGAGCAGCGCGCCCAGGTTGCGCGCCTCGTTGCGCATCGGCACGATGACCGAGAGCTCGACCTGACGCATCGCCACCCGCGACCGAGGCTTCCTTGCCACAGGTTCCCGCAGCGGAGCCCCCTCGTCAATGGTCCCGGCCGGCGGCCGGATCCGGAGTGTCGCGCCCACTCGTGCTGTGCGCCGACGATTACGGCCTCGCGCCGGGAGTGGACGAGGGGATCGTCGAGCTCGTCGCAGCCGGCCGGCTCTCGGCGGTCTCCTGCATGACAGGGCTCGCTCGCTGGCCCGAGGCCGCACTCCGGCTGCGCCCCTGGCTCGATCGCATCGACACGGGCCTGCATCTGACGCTCACCGACCAGGAGCCACTGGGGGAGGCACCCCGGCTCGCCCCCGAAGGCCGGTTGCCTCCCCTACCCCGGCTGGCCCGGCTC